>JAFYMV010000234.1 GCA_017548225.1 Bacteroidaceae bacterium
AACAACTATCCCGAAGGACAGGCCAACTTCTACATTGCACAGAAGGTGGGCTCGGTACTCGAAGAAGAGAACCAACGCGGCTTGGCACACTTCTTGGAGCACATGTGCTTCAACGGCACCGAGAAGTTCCCCGGAAATGGTGTGGTAAAATACTTGGAAAGCATCGGCGTGAAGTTCGGTGTTGACCTCAACGCTTACACCTCTATTGACGAAACCGTATACAACATTGACAATGTGCCTATGAGCGTGGCAGGTGCTGTCGACTCATGTCTTTGGATCCTGCACGACTGGGCAGGTGGCCTCTTGCTTGAGGAGGAAGACATCGACAAGGAACGCGGCGTAATCCATGAGGAGTGGCGTCAGCGCAACACGGCACAGCAGCGCATGATGGAAGCTGTAGCACTGGAGATGTATCCTAACAACCCTTACGGCGACCGCTGGCCTATCGGCACCATGGAGGTGATTGACAACTTTCCCTACTCGGCTTTGCGCGACTACTACGAGAAGTGGTATCGCCCCGACCAACAGGCTATCGTAGTCGTAGGTGATGTGAATGTAGAGGAAGTAGAAAGCAAAATCAAGAGCATCTTTGCTGACCTTGCGATGCCCGAGAACCCCGCCGAGCGCGTATACTACCCCATTGCTGACAACAAGGAGCCTATCATCGCTATGGCGCAAGATAAGGAGCAGCAGTATGGCATCGTATACCTCTTTGCCAAGCATGAGGCTATCCCCGACGAATTCAAGAGCGACATGCAATACCTCATCATCGACTATGCAAAAGCTATGTTTGCGCAGATGATGCATAGCCGCATGAGCGAGCTGGCCATGCAACCTGATGCTCCCTTCGTAGAGGGTTTCATCAATGACGACACTTACTTCTTAGCCAAGACAAAGGATGCTATCAATGGTGCTATCATACCCAAGGAGGGTCAGACAAAGGAGGCTGTTGCTGTGCTCTACCGCGAAATGTTGCGCGCTCAGCGCCATGGCTTTACTGAGTCAGAATATGTGCGTGCCCGTGCCGAATACCTCACCAATCTGGAGAGTGCATTTAATGAGCGCGACAAGGTGAAGAGCCAGCGCTACTGCAAGGAGTATGTGCGACACTTCATCGACAATGAGCCTATCCCCGGTATCGAAAACGAGTATGCCATCATGAGCCAATATGCTCCAATGTTACCCGTAGACATCGTAAACGGTTATGTACAGAGCCTCATGAGTGATTCGAACCTTGTGGTAATGGCGATGCTTCCCGAAAAGGAAGGCTTGGTACACCCCACAGAGGAAGAGATGACCCAACTGCTCGCATCTGTATACGCCGAAGATATCACCGCATATGAAGATAAGGTGTCTGATGAGCCCCTCATCGCTGAAGAGCCCGTAGGTGGCAAGGTGGTGAAGGTCAAGGATGCCAAGTACGGCTACAAACAATACACACTCTCAAATGGCGCTACCGTATATATCAAGAGCACAGACTTTAAGGCCGACCAGATTTTAATGAATGCGGTAAGTAAGGGCGGCACAGCGCTCTATGACGAAAGCGAGGCTATCAATCTCAGTCAAGTAATTGATGTAATTGAGAACAATGGTATCGGAAACTTCGGCACTACCGAACTACAGAAAGTACTCGCTGGCAAGAAGGCCCATGTGACCCCCTATATACGGTTAAATATGGAGGGCATGAACGGCAATAGTACTCCGAAGGATTTTGAGACCTTGATGCAACTCACATACCTCCAATTTACCGCTCCCCGCCTCGATGAAGAAGCTTTCGCCTCATACAAGAACAAGATGAAAGCCATGCTCGAAAACCAAGCATTAGACCCTCAAAGTGCACTCGGAGACACAATCACAAAGGTGGTGTACAACAATCACCCCCGCACCCTCAACATGAAGGCTGCTGATGTGGATAAGATTGACGACGCTCGCATCCTCGAAATCTACAAGGAGCGCTTCGCTAATGCGGCCGACTTCTCATTCTTCTTCACAGGTGCCATTGATGAAGCTGTAGCTATCCCTCTCATTGAGAAGTATATCGGTAGCCTCCCTGCAGGTGGCAAGAAGGAAAAGTATGTAGATGCCAAGGTAAATATCCAGAAGGGAAAAATCAAGAATATTTTTGAAAAGCAAATGGCTACTCCTTCTGCCACCGTATACTTGGTGTATAGCGGTACAGTAAAGCACAATCTCAAGAACTATCTCATGATGAGCCTCACCGACCAAATCCTTGACATCATCTATACCGAGGAAATTCGCGAGAAAGAGGGCGGTACTTATGGCGTAGGCACCAGCGGAAGCATCAACAAGATTCCTAACGAAAAGGCAAGCCTGATTGTAATGTTCCAAACAGCTCCCGAGCTTCGCGAAAAGCTAACTGGTATGGCCGTCGACCTTCTGAACAAATATGCCGAGGAGGGTCCCCGCCAGAAGGATCTCGACAAAGTACGCGAGTATATGTTGAAGAAATATTCCGAGAACCAAAAGGAAAACTCATATTGGGCCAACTTGCTACACAATGAAATAGCACTCAACTATGACGGCTATAAGGACTACGAAAAAACACTCAACAGCATCACTACTAACGACTTGAAGAAGTTTGTCCAAAAGCTACTCAAGCAAGGCAACGAAATTGAAATTTCAATGGTAGGTGTAGAGTAATAAGCGATGAGCCGTGAGCTATGAGCTTTGAGAAAAAAATAAAAGAGTCGCCCCAAAGGACGACTCTTTTATTTTAAAGTTTCTAAATGCCTAGGGATGACAACAGACAAAGTCGTTAACCCCAAGCACTAAACTCTAAACACTCAACCGCCCCTGCCAAGTACCTCGTTCCTGCATACGACGGCGCAGACGGTCTACAAACTGATAGTTCTTCATACCCCAATCGGGAGCAATAAGCAGTGAGCGTGGCGATTGTGAGATAAAGCGCTCTACCACCATCGTCTCGGGTAAGCGCTCTATGTAGTCTATGGCAAGGTCAATGTATTCATCCACTGTATAGAGATGAAAATCCTCGGGCAACAACTCATACTCGCGGGCCATACGGGTACCACGAATGAGTTGCAACTGGTGCAACTTCACCATATCGAGCGGAAGCGAAGCAATGACATCAGCTTGCCTCATCAGTTCTGCATGGTCTTCACCAGGCAAACCAAGTATGAGATGTCCACCCACCAAAATATCCCGTTCATGAGTGCGGCGTATTGCATCAATGGCCGTCGCAAAGTCATGTCCGCGATTTATGCGCTTCAGCGTATCGTCATTGGCACTCTCAATGCCATACTCCACCATCACAAAAGTGCGTCGTGAGAGTTCTGCGATGTAGTCGAGCAAGGTATCAGGCATGCAGTCGGGACGAGTACCAATGACCAGCCCCACCACTCCATCTACCGACAAGGCCTCCTCATACATCGCTTTCAGTTGCTCCAGTTCACCATAGGTATTCGTGTA
>JAFYMV010000235.1 GCA_017548225.1 Bacteroidaceae bacterium
AAGATGCGCACTTTCCTCCATTTTGATGGTATCTATAGCGCGGCTTATGTATGGGTGAATGGTAAGTATGTAGGTTATACACAGGGTGCTAACAATGACGCCGAGTTTGACCTGACCAAGGTGGTGCGCAAGGGCGAGAACAACATTGCTGTGCAGGTGTTCCGCTGGAGTGACGGCTCTTACCTTGAGGGACAGGATATGTGGCACATGAGCGGTATACATCGTGATGTATATCTTTTTGCCACTCCGCTTGTACACGTCGCAGACCATTACATCACCGCTGCACTTGATAAGAACACAAACTATACTTCGGGTAGCATGAACGTGGCGCTCACACTTGACAATCGAGATGCCCTTGCACTCAGTAAGCAGGTGGCTGTGCGCCTCATCGCTCCTGATGGTACGCTCATCAAGGAGCAGACGGAAACGGTAACCTTTACCGCAAAAGACAAGACTAAGAAGGCTAATGTGGCGTTCAGTGGCCTCACGGGACTTCTTCCTTGGACGGCTGAGACTCCTAACCTCTATACCGTAGAGGTGGCACAGAAGGGTGACAATGGAAACGAGGAGCATGTGTTCTCAACCAAATATGGATTCCGCCATATTGAGATTACCAATAACCGTGTGCACATCAATGGCGAACGCGTGCTCTTCAAGGGTGCTAACTTGCAAGATACACACCCCATCACGGGCCGAACCGTAGACATTGAAACGATGCTCACCGATGTGATTATGATGAAGCAATCGAACATGAATACCGTACGCACGAGTCACTATCCCCGTCAGGCAAAGATGAATGCTATGTTCGACTACTATGGACTCTACTGCATGGACGAGGCCGACGTGGAATGTCATAAGAACTGGGAAGGCCACAAGTGGGACGGTAAGGGTATTACCGATGCCGCTTCATGGCGTCCCCAATATGTGGACCGCAATGTACGTATGGTGATGCGTGACCGTAACTTCCCCTCTATCATCTTCTGGAGCTTGGGTAACGAGAGTAACGGTGGTAGCAACTTTACTCACAGCTACAATGCAGTGCGTGCTCTCGACAACCGCATCATCCACTACGAAGGAGCTACTCGTGCTGGAACTTCACCCACCGACCTCTTCTCAGTGATGTATCCCAGTGTGACTGAATGTCAGAACGATGCTAATAACAATAGCCGAAAGCAGCCCTACTTCATGTGCGAGTATGCTCATGCTATGGGTAACGCTGTGGGTAACCTGAAAGAGTATTGGGGTATCATTGAGAATAGTACCTATGGTATTGGTGGTTGCATTTGGGACTGGGTGGACCAGTCGATTTATGCCTATGAGGACATAGAGAGGGGTACGTTGACCGTCGATGGACTTAATAAGTATCGTACTGGTTACGACTTCCCTGGCCCCCATCAGGGTAACTTTGTGAACAATGGTTTGCTTGCTGCTGACCGTGCTTGGAGTCCCGAACTTACCGAGGTGAAGAAGGTGTACCAGTACATTAAGTTTGTTTCGTTTGATAAGGAGAGTCGTACGCTGACCTTGAAGAACGACTACGACTTTATCGCACTTGATGGCTTTGAACTTTACTTTACTGTTTCGCTTGATGGCTATGTGAAACAGCGCGGTACTGTAGAACTCCCCGCTACTGCTTCTGGGGAGACCGCCTCAGTAACCATCCCCTATAGCCTTGCTCAAGGCGAGGGAGAGCAGCTTATAACCTTTGAGGTTCGTCTGCGTGAAGCTACTTCATGGGCACCTGCAGAATATGCAATGGCCTCTGAGCAATATATTTTGGTAGAGCGTGCCGAAAAGTTTACTAATCTTGAAGCAGGAGCTGGCGCTCTTACTCTCACTCAGGATGGCACAGAGCACGTCATAGCCACCGCTGATAAAACTGGCGTACGTTTCGGAAGCAATGGTGACTTGCTTTCATGGACATATAAAGGTGACGAGTATCTCATGCGTGGTCCCGAATATAGCAATTATCGCTGGGTGGAGAATGATGGTCCTGGAACCAAGGATGATGGCTATAGCAATAGCAATGGCATCAGTTCAAAGAGTCTTGTCAGCGCTACTCTCTCGGCCGATGGAAGCACTGCTACTGTCATCACTAAGGGGGTAGGAAGCAAATGCGACTATACCTTTACCTATACTATCCATAGTAGTGGTGTGGTAGAACTCAAGGCTGAATATACGGTGAAGGCTGAGAACTTGCGCCGCATAGGTTTCGATATGGAGTTTGTTAATACCTATAATCAAGTAGACTACTACGCTCGTGGACCTTGGGAGAACTACATTGACCGTCATAGTGGTTCGCACATTGGACGTTATCGTAGCACTGTGGATGATATGTTTGAGCCCTATCCCAAGCCTCAGAGCATGGGTAATCGCGAGGCCTTGCGTGACCTCTCGCTCTACACTCTTGATGGTGGAAAGCGTCAGGGTATACGTGTGGAAGCACTTGGTCAAGCTGCTTTCTCAGTGCTCGCCTACGACGATGTTACTCTTAAGAGTGCTAACCACACATGGGACCTCGTACGCCGTGCTTCTACCTATGCTCACTTTGACTACATGCAGAAGGGACTAGGTAATGGAAGTTGTGGAGATGGAACAGGTACTATCGCAGCATACCAGCTTCCCGCTTCGGGTACCTATAGCCATACGCTGTGTTTCATGCCTTTGGCGCTCTATGATGAGGTGACTAGTGTTGAAACTCTCTCGCATAGCGCACTTAGTGTGACATATGATGCAGCTTCAGGTACTATCCTCTGTACTGGTGTGTCTGCCTCAGGTGCTACCGCCACACTCTACAATATGGGTGGTCTGTCGTTGGGCTCAGCGACCTCGGCTGGTAGTGTTATCTCACTCCCTGTTACTGGCGTAGCACACGGCTCATACCTTGTGGTTGTTCGTGATGCTGAGGGTGAACATATATTCAAAATCCTATTGTAAGCAGGTTTTCTCTATAGCAATTTAAATTGAAAAGCGTTGCAAATTCTTTTGCAGCGCTTTTTTTTGCTCAACCAGTTTTTTTGTGTAAGTTTGCGCCTATTATATTAATAAAGTCCAATTTTATAAATCATAAACTACCGAAAAGACTATGGCAAATAGTAAAGAAAAACTTTTCAGCGAGTTTGCCCCTACCACCACCGAGGCGTGGAAGGAGAAGGCCGTTGCCGACCTCAAGGGTGCCGACTATGAGAAGAAGCTGGTGTGGAAGACCAATGAGGGATTCGCC
>JAFYMV010000236.1 GCA_017548225.1 Bacteroidaceae bacterium
CAGGTATGGAACCTATTTACAAGAAATGATACCGTTGGCATCTTATTTGTACTGATTGGTAAGATAAAAAGGGGAGCGATTTTTTCGCTCCTCTTTTTATATGATTATATTAGGGATTTTACCTTGCCTAAACGAAAAGAAGACGACGCTTTCTTTTGCTAGGCAATAGGAAAGTCTGTTTTCCGATTACTTTAGCTCGTGGGAATTTGGTATTTCTCTCACCTTGACTTTGTCTTCTTCCTTTTCGCTCACTGAAAGAGTTTAAGCTTAGCTTGACTCTTGTTCGCTCATGCGTCAGTTGCACTAATTTTAGTCTATGTTCTGCATAGCTTTAAATTAGGCTTCGGCTCGGAAAACTGCAAATAAATTTGCGTTTTCTCTCGCCATGCACTAATTTTAGCCTGCGCGCAGTCTGAAATTAGGCTGCGGCTCGGAAATGCTCAAATAAATTTGGCATTTCTCTCGCCTTGCACTAATTTTGTCATTTTATGACAGGGTGGCTTGTGTTGCCCTTAAATAGTAGTGGTATCAGATGAAACTTATCTATAAATCTTTGTTGCTCCTTTGTGTGGGATGCTGCGTGCTGCTCCTTACGGCTTGTCGTGGTGGACACTCGCGTGGTGCAGATGTCGCTGGCGATACTTTGGCTCTGCGCTATGCCGAATTTCTTACCATCATTGAGCATGAGGCGTATACCGAGGTGCAGGTGCACAGTCCTTGGAACAAGGGGAGACTCTTGCAAACGGTAAAGGTGGCTCCAACACGACAGGGGGCGGGTGATGCCTCTGAAGGATTGATGAGCACGAAAGCGCTATTCTTTACCGCTACGCATAGCAGTCTCATCGAGGAACTGGGATGTATTGATGCTATCGCTGGTATCTGCGAAACGGAATATGTGGCTAACCCTCGCTTGCGCCAAGCTATCGCTGAAGGGCGTATCGCTGATATGGGTAGTGCCATGACTCCCGACCGCGAGCGCATAGCCAGCATCGCTCCCGATGCCATTCTGCTCTCTCCCTACGAGAATGCCTCTACCTATGGTAACCTTGAAGCGTTGGGCATCCCTATCATCCAGTGTGCCGACTACATGGAGACTTCGGCGTTGGGGCGTGCCGAGTGGATACGCTTCTATGGTCGCTTGTTTGGCAAGGGGCATGAGGCGGACTCGCTCTTCGCGGTTACCGAAGCTGAATATCATGCATTGCAGGCGCTCACCTATACCATCACCTCGCGTCCTACTGTGCTCTTTGACACGCGCAATGGCTCGGCATGGTATGTGCCGGGTGGGCGTAGCACGATGGCGCAGCTCGTGAGCGATGCTGGCGGACAGTATGTCTTTGCTGACAATACCAAGAGTGGCTCTGTACCTCTTGCCTTTGAGAGCGTGCTTCATCGTGGCGAGCAGGCCGATGTGTGGTTTGTCCGCTATAACAATGGCCGTATGCGCATGAACTTGTCTGATTTGGGCAAGGTGTATCAGCCCTATACGCTGTTTAAGGCCTATAGGCAGGGTAGTGTGTATGGATGTAATACGGCTGAACTCACTTTCTACGAGGAGACTCCCTTCCATCCCGAACGACTCTTGCGCGACTATATCCTCATGCTGCATCCCGACTTGCTACCCGGTGAGGCGTTGCGCTATTTTCATAAAATGTAATCATCAAGGTATGGCAAAAAGCAAAAGATACTCTATCCCCAAGTTTTCGTTCGTATTGTGCCTCTGCATAGTGCTTCTTTTTGCAGCTAATCTCTTGTGTGGCTCGGTAAGGATCCCTGCCGGTGAGGTGCTTACCATATTGTTTGGGGGCGACTGCTCGCATCCTTCATGGAGCTATATCATCTGGGAATCGCGCCTTCCGCAAGCTCTAACGGCAATGCTTACAGGGGCTGCATTGGCGGCATCGGGACTGATGCTGCAGACTGCTTTCAGTAACCCGCTGGCTGGTCCCGATATCCTGGGTATCAATGCCGGTGCCGGACTGGGGGCTGCCATTGTGCTCCTCCTATTTGGGGGCATCATGCCTGCGGGTAACCTCCTCTTTAGTGGCTCATTGGCTTTGGTGGCCGCTGCCTTTGTGGGGGCACTGGCCGTCACGGCGCTCATCCTTCTCTTTGCATCGCGTGTGCGAAGCCATTCTATGCTGCTCATCATTGGTATGATGGTGGGCTATGTGGTGTCGTCGGCAGTGTCGTTGCTCAACTTTTTCTCTACCGCCGAGGGTGTACAATCGTACATGATGTGGGGAATGGGTAATTTCGGTGGTGTGTCGCGCACTCAATTGCCTCTGTTTGCCAGCCTTGTCCTCATCGGACTATCTATCGCTATCGTTCTTGTCAAACCTCTCAATGCCTTGCTGCTCGGCGACCGTTATGCTCGGAATTTGGGAATCAATATCCAGCGTACTCGTACGCTGTTGCTGCTCTCTACAGGGTTGCTCGTGGCTGTAACGACAGCCTATTGCGGTCCTATCAACTTTATCGGTCTAGCTGTTCCTCATATCGCTCGCCTCGTGCTCGGTACGGGCAATCACCGCTCGCTCATGCCTGCGACATTGCTCACCGGTGCGCTCATCGCCTTGATATGCAACCTTATCAGCATACTGCCTGGCGACAAGGGGTTATTGCCG
>JAFYMV010000237.1 GCA_017548225.1 Bacteroidaceae bacterium
GCTTCGGCAACACACATGAAGCGCGGCAGAGCGAGGTATTCCAAGTATTCATTGCTGCTGACATGCTCTGTCCAGAAGGTTGCCTGCACGCCGATGTAGTACTTGGCATTCTCAGCACTGACATTGGCGGGGACGGGCACATAGTTATATGTAGCAGCTACATTGTCGCCACCACCACCGGCTGCGGTGGGTTCACCATAATCGTTGCTCTGGCGGCGATTGATGTAGTAGCATCCGCTACCCCACTCGGTGATGATGGCATTGAGTCCCAGCGAAGCAGCCTTAGCAGCACCGTTCTGACAGGGGTTCCAGCACATGATGGTAGCGCCTGACTGCTTCATAAGTTCGAGATCAGCACCTCCATCAGTGATGCTCTCGTTCCAACAGAAAATTTTCTTACCCAGGGTGGCCAAGTGCTCATTGATCTCGCGGATAAACTCCGTCTGCAGAGCACGATAGCTGCTCTTGCCCAGCTCCTTCAGCTTTGCCTGGCACAACGCATTGCTCTCCCACTGTGTGGTAGGACACTCGTCGCCACCGATGTGGAAGTAGGGGTAGGGGAAGATGTCGCATAGCTCGGTGATGATGTTCTTGGTAAACTGCACCGCTTCGGGGTTAGCTACATTGAGTACATCCTGGCTCACGCCACCATTGATCCACACCTCTGGAGCCCAATCGGGGTGGCAGCTATATTGGGGATAGGCATGTAATGCAGCCACGAAGTGTCCGGGCATGTCCACTTCGGGGAGCACATCGATATGACGCTCAGCAGCATAGCGCACCACCTCGCGCATCTCCTCTTGGGTATAATAGAACGGGCCATACGGGCGGTGGGTCTGTGCACCCTCACCAGTCCAATATACTTGACCATTCTCCTCGATGCGAGTGATGGGCGTATCGTAACTGCTCTTGCGCTCGGCACCGATGGTGGTGAGCAGCGGGTATTGCTTTATCTCGGCACGCCATCCCTGGTCGTCGGTGAGGTGCCAGTGGAACACATTCATCTTGTATATAGCCATGAGGTCGATCATCTTCTTCACCTCCTCGATAGTGAAGAAGTGGCGGCTCACATCGAGCATGAATCCGCGGTAAGCAAATCGTGGCTCGTCCTCGATGCGCGATACAGGAAGGGCATAGGTTACACCCTCTTCGCCCTGCTTGCCCAAGATTACATGAGGAGGAAGCAAGCGCATGAGACTCTGCATAGCATAGAATACACCATCGGCCGTAGCTGCCTCAATGGTCACACCCTCTTGGGTGATATCCAGGATATAGCCCTCTGCTGCCAAAGCGGTGTTCTCAGTAATCGTGATGTCGGCTCCTCCGGTAGAGGCCTTGCATCCGAGGCCTGTAGCATTGTTTATAATCGTGATGAATCGTGTAACATCGGCCAACACACCTGTCTGCTCGCTACTCTCTGAAAACTCGCCCATGGCGATAGTAAATCCCTCTTTCAGCACAAACTGGCCCTCACCTACGGTAGCCGATTTTGGAGCAGGTATCAGGCTGAGCGACTTCACCTCCTGTCGCTGCACATTCTCGGCCACATACATCTTCAGTCGGCGCGAACCGTTCGGTGTGGTCGTACCCGTCCATGTGGTGGGGTTGGCACCGTTGGCCGTCATGTCTATAGCCTGTCCGTTGGCATTGAGTATCGTCAAGTAACCATCCGTACCGAAGTGTATGGCGTTCGCTTGCTCCTCCGACGAGGTCTTGATGGCGCTTCCGTTGCTGGCACCGAGATTCATGTTCATACCAGTGAACGCATTAACCACTACCCACGCATTACCGCTAGTTTTCAAGGTCCAGATGTGAGAGCCGTCTGCGGGGAATGAGGCGCTACCCTTCACCTGACCACCATTGTCATAGAGATAATACTCCGCGTTATTCTGGTCTATACCAGAGATGAGGTAATAGGTGTCGGCCTGTACCGAACCCTTCACTTGAGCCCCTTTCGTGGCAGACATCTGCTCCGTCACAATCACATTGGCAATGGAAGGAAGTATCACTGACAAAAACAATGATACGAATGCAAATAGTTTTTTCATGATAATATTATTTTAATTGTATGCGCAAAAGTAGTAATAAGAAAGCGAATAAAAAACATTTGGGCAGCATAAACTCGTTTATGAATTGCGAATATTTTTCTCACCTATATCTTCAAGAACACCCGCTGCCTATACATCAGCCATAGGATGAGGTACACGATGGCGGCATTGCCAAGGGCGATGAGTGCGGGGTAAAAGTCGCCCACATAGTGTTGTAGCCCATAAAACAGCGAGCGCGACACGCTGCTGAAGTTGACGCAGGTGGCAAGCATATAGGCCACGATAGAGTTCATGCCATATACCTTGAGCCAGCCGATGTGGCGGTTGCGTCCCTTATAGTCGATGAGCCAATAGAAGAGCGCCATCAGCACGAAGCAGTAACCACTGCTCACGAGCACCATGGAACTAGTCCACAACTTCTTGATGACGGGCATCTGCAGGCTCCAGAACCAACCGAGGGCGATGAGAGCAATGCCGATGCCGAGCAGGGAGTAGAACTTGCGCAGGGAGCTCATGGTGCTGCCCTTCAAGATATGTCCCGCAAACATTCCCGTCAGTGTAGTGACGCCGAAGGTCATGCTGCTCAACACCCAAGTGTAGGTATACCATGGGGCAAAGACTACCTCACCGGCATCGTTTACCGAAGCGCCATCTCGGAAGCGGCCCAGCACCACGCGGTCAATCCACTCGGCAAGGTTGCCGTCGGGCGTATAGCACCCACCGCCATAACCGCCTACCTGTATCCACTCCATGCATCCCCAGAAGGCGAACAGCAGCGTCGCGGCAACGATAATCTGCGTTTTCACCGAGGTATTCAGGTACAGCACCGATGATATCAAGTAACCCATAGCAATGGCCTGCAGGGTGTTTGAGTAGAGGTATATGCGGTCGGGGTTCAGCCCCAAGAGATTGCCCTGACACACCATGCCGAATATCCACAATAGCACCACGCGTTTGATGATGCGGCGGTAGGCCTCTCCCCTACGCTGCTCGCGCTTGTAGCGGGCAAGGGCAAAGGGAATGGTAATGCCCGACATGAACATGAAGAGGGGCATCACGAGGTCCCACGAGGAGAA
>JAFYMV010000238.1 GCA_017548225.1 Bacteroidaceae bacterium
AATCTCAGTTTTTTCATTGTTTTATTTTATAGCCCTAGTTATTATATTTTTTGCAAATGCGAGCAGTGTGCGTACTCAGAATAAACAGGTCACCGATTCGCCACTCTTTTCCTCGGATGATACAAAGATAGTAAATAATTGGGAATTAGTATTTATGAATTCGAATTTTTTCTCCGAAAGCATTCAAAATTCGTGTTTTGTGTGTTGGGGATTATTGGAAAGCGAGAAATGTTAATGAACTTGTGGCGTTGCAATATGCCGATGTGTCGCCAAGGGAATATAACTTTCACGACCATAATGAGATAATGGCAACAGATGTGGACGATTTTATACTCCTTTCATCTGTCGCCATTTTTTGTGGTTATTGTTTTGAGTCATTTTCCGAAGTGCCCTTCTATGGGTGTGTAGTGGCGGCTGTTGCGGCGGCCAACGGCACGTAGTTTGCCTGCTTCGATGAGTGCATTGATGATTTGCATAGCGCGATAGCGCGAGCATTCGCAGAGGCTCTCTACCTCGGAGCGGTAGAGTACATCGTTCGTGGCAAAGTGTGAGGTGAGGCGTGTTGTAATCTCTTCATCTGTAAGGTGCTTAGTGCGTATGGGACCTGCACTGACTATCTTGGCACCACGCATCGCTTTGCTTAGTTCCTTGGAGGGAGAGAAGGAGATGCGGCGTACACTGATGTCGTGTGCCTTCACCTTGTCTGCGCGGCGCTTGTTGCCGCAGGTGAGGGTAACGGAGAGCGTGCCTATTGCGCCCAACTCTACGCGGTTGCCGTCGAGCAAGGTGCTCTGTACGCGTTGGCTCAATGCTGTGAGCACGCCTGCCACATCGGCCTCCTTGATGGTGCACGAGGCTGCAATCTCCTTTGCCAGTTCTTCTGCCGTCACCGTGCGGCCACCCACAACGCTTACTGCCAGGGCTGGATTATCGGTGTTTGCCTCGCCACGGAGGTCGTGCTTCTCTCTCAGCTGATAGGTGATGGTGCCTGCCTCTTTCTGTACGAAGTTTCGTGTTGCCATAGTTGTTTCCTTTTTTTGTATATTCCTTATTCGTTTTTCTGTTTGTTGTTTTAATTTGCCGTTCGCGAACGGCAATGATGTTGTTCGTGTTCATACGCGCTGCCGTTCATCATCAGCCGCGCTGCTATTCGCGAACGGCAAATAGATTGCGACTATACAAAATTACGAAAAGAAACGGGGTTTTGCAAATTTCTATATTGCAAATCGCAGCCTATGATATGGTATTCTCTGACTTATAATTTGATCAATGGGTTGTGAAAATCAAGTTCTTTGTGTAATTTTGCACCTCCAATCGAATAAGCATAAGATATGTATATTTCAAGAAAACTGCGTGAAGAGAGTATATCGGAGTATCTGCTCTATATGTGGCAAGTAGAGGATTTGATCCGTGCCAACGGGTTGGATATGGATAGGATTGAGGCTAGTGTAGTGTCGCCCTACAACTTGCCTGAGGCACAACATGCCGAGTTGGTGGAATGGTATGCCAATCTGGTGGAGATGATGCGTCTTGAGCATGTGGAGCAGAGTGGCCACTTGCAGATAAACAAGAATGTTATCATTGCATTGACCGACTTGCATTGCCGCTTGATGCACTCATCGAAGTTTCCTTTCTATCAGGCGGCTTATTACAAGGCACTTCCTTTCATCGTAGAGGTGCGTGCCAAAGGTGGACATGATAAACCGGAATTGGAAAACTGCTTTGATGCGCTCTATGGGGTATGGATGCTACGCTTGCAACGCAAAGAGGTAGGTAAGGAGACGGCAATGGCTGTTGCTGATATTGTAAAGTTTATTGGCTTGCTCTCAGACTATTACGCAAAGGATAAGGCTGGAGAGTTGGAGCTTGAAGATTAATAATTAACGATTAATATCCATTGTAATATGCAAAAATAGCACTGCCCTGCGGGGAAGTGCTATTTCTTTTATCTTTTAGTCTCTATGCCTTTATTCAATCTTGGCGCGAATCTTGGTAAGGTATGCTTTCATGCCTTCAGCATCGCGGTCTTCGATGATTTGTAGCAGCTCTTTCAGCTCGCGGCGGATGTTCTCTACTTGTCCCGGAGTGCGAGGGTTGAAGAGAATCTCTTGCAGCAAGTAGTCGTCTTCACTGAGCAGACCTTTGGCAATGGCCATGTGCTTCTTGAAGGTGGTACCAGGAGCCTCTTGTTTCTTCATGATAGCAGCAAACACGAAGGTTGAGACGAAGGGTATAGAGAGCGAGTAAGCCATGGTCTCATCGTGCTCATCGAAGGTATACTCGAAGATGTTAAGTCCGAGACTCTGATATAGATCCTTGAAGAATACCTTGCCCAAATGGTCGCTCTCGCTGATGATAATGGCATTTTCATTGCTCAAGTTGCTCAAGCTGGCGAATGTGGGTCCGAACATGGGGTGTGTACTCACAAAGCGAAAACCGCTTTCACGATAGAACTCGGGCAATTGTGTCTTTACCGAGGCAATGTCGCTCAAGATACAGTTTTGGGGCAATGCGGGAATCACCTGCTTGAATGCCTCGATAGTGTATTTTACCGTAGCGGCATTGATGACCAACTCGGGGGCAAACTCGCGTATCTCGTCGAGCGTAGTGAAGCGACAAGTGTTGTACACAAAGCGCAGACGCTTGGGGTCGATGTCATACACCGCAGTCTCGTGCTGAAAACTCAGCAAATCGGTAAAGAAGGAGCCCATCTTACCGGCTCCAAGAATCAAGATTTTCATAAAAATAAGAGGCCTCCCCAAACCCCTCCTTAGGAGGGACTTTTAGTCATCGTGGGTAGGACTTTTGATTATATTTGTATTATTTGTTGTCGGTGGACTCTGTGGCTCCCTCCCTTTGGGGGAGGGCGGGGGGAGAGGCTTTACTTATTAATGATTTCCATTTGCTGACGTACTGACTCCTCGTGGATGGCCTCGAAGATTTTCTTCATGAATTCGCCACTCATCTGGCACTGCTCGCCTTGCTTGGCACGCTTCTCGAGAATCTCATTGTAGCGGTTGTTTTGGAATACCGTCACGCCATGCTCTTTCTTGAAAGTACCAATCTCACGAGCTACACGCATGCGCTTGGCTAGCTCCTGGATGAGGTTGTCATCACACTCGTCAATCTGCTTTCGCAATTGTCCCAAGTCTTCGGTACCAGGCGTCTCGTCACGGATTACAAGCATGTCGAGGATGTATTCTAGCGAGTCGGGAGTCACCTGTTGTGAAGCGTCGCTCCACGCCTTGTCAGGGTCGCAGTGACTCTCTACGATGAGACCATCGAAGTTGAGGTCCATAGCTTGCTGGCAGAGTGGGGCGATGAGCTCGCGCTTGCCACCGATATGGCTCGGGTCGCACAAGATGGGGAGGTTGGGGTAGCGACGGCGCAACTCGAGAGGGATGTGCCACTGGGGGAGATTGCGGTATATCTTCTTCTCATAGGTGCTGAATCCACGGTGTATAGCACCGAGGCGTGTGATGCC
>JAFYMV010000239.1 GCA_017548225.1 Bacteroidaceae bacterium
ACGGCCACCTGCGTTACCTGCAGTCTGGATAGCATACTTACCATTCAGACGGTAGATATTGAATGAGTGCCATGCGGGATCGTAGGGATTGTTGTTCTTATCGCGCCAGAAGTTACCGTGCTCATTGATGTAACGGCCATCCTGTGCGTTGGTAATCTTATAGCGTTCGGTAACGGGGTCTACGCTGATGTTCCACTCCTGACGCTGGGGATTGATAACATCCTCATCAGCCTGCAATACGGGGTAGTCGCCTGTGCGGTCGGGGTTAGCGTTGGCGTCGGTGAGCCAGCGGCCATTCACCTTGATGTAGTAGCGACCCTCTTCGATAAGTTCAGCGGGGAAGATATCGGTGCGGTAGGTGTGTGCATTCTTGTAGTTGCGGATAAGACCCTTGGTGCAGGTCTTGATGAAGGGACCTACTACCTCATTGGCTACTGTGGGGTTGGGCTTCTTGATAGAGCCTTCGAAACCGCGTGAGATAACAGCCTTCTGATCCTGCTCCAGCTGTGCCAACTTCTCGTAGGCTGCGATGAAGCCCTTCTCATCACCCTTGTTGAGGAGGGTGTAGAGGCTCATCATGGTCTCACCACGCTGACCCATAATCTTCATTACCTGCAACCAGGGAGCGATCTCGGCAATCATCTCGGGCTCTTCGGTTGAGTTGAGCAACTCATCGGCTGCCTTTATCATTGTGGTAAACTCCTTGGTCATCTCCTTCACTGCTTTTGCATTGTAGCCGTCAGCAAGTGATGCGCTGAATGCCTCTGCTGCCTCCTTGAATGCTGCAGACTCGCCCTGACGACGGAGACCATGACCTGTGGGGCCGAGGTCTACATTGTGCTGACAGAAGGTGCGGAATGCCTCAATGTGCTGGGGCATCAATACCTGCAGAGCTTGCTCCCAAGAAGCGTTTGAGTCATAAGCGTCCATGTTCCAAGTGTAGTCTGCAATGCTATAGAGAGATACCTTTGATGCTTCGGCATACTCCATGGGGTTTGATACGAAACCGCTCAACTGCTCGGCAATGTCGAGGTCGTTGCCGTAGGTGGGACCCATCAACATGTGGTCGATGCAGAAGTCGTTCACGGGATAGTTGAGCCAGATGTATGCATTACGCTGGATACGCTCGTTGATCCAGTCCATGTCGCTCTTGTTGATCATGTCTACTACAGTAGCACCTGTCCACATGATACGGATATCCTTGTCCATAGTGCTGCCCAAAGCGGGGAGATAGTTTCTGCCTGCCCAGCTCTTGTTGTACTCTGTGGGGCAGAGGATGAGGGGAGCCACATCGGGGTGCTTCTGTACGAACTCACGATTGAGGAAGTTCATGTACTCGGCCTGCTTCTCGCCCTTTGACTGCTCGGCACCGAAGATGTCGTCGAAGAAGATAGCGAAGGCGCGTACGCCGAGGTCGTACATCCACTCGAGCTTCTGGATAGAACTGTTGAAGTCAGCCTCGTTCCACTGGATATCACCACCAGGGTGCATAGCCCATACGAAGTCTACCTTGTTCTGCGCGGCTGCTTTAGCCAACTCGCTGATGCGCTGTGCCTCCTCTGCAGGATAAGCCTCGCGCCACTGGTTGCGGTGGTAGGGGTCATCTTTAGGACCATAGATGTATACATTGAGCTTGTTTTTGCCATAGAAGTCGAACTGACGGAGACGGTCCTTATGGCTCCAGGGGTTGCCATAGAATCCTTCTACCACACCACGCTCGAGCACATCGGGCCAGTCCTTTACTTCGGCTTGCTTCATCTTGGGCTGTGCTGCCATCTGCAAAAAGGTTTGCACGCCATAGTAGGTACCAGCCTCATCATTACCGGCAATCACCACTTTATCCTCTCCTACGAGCAAATAATATCCCTCTACCTTGTCGGGAATCTGTTCTGCATAGGCACTTACTGCCTCATCGCCACGCTCACCAATGATGACTGACATGCCCTTGCCTTCAGAGAAGTTGCTACGCAACAACGCTACAGCATCGGCATCGGCCTCATCGGCACCAACGATGGCAATATTTTTAGGGGTTTTCAATGCCTCTTCTCCCCATGTGACTTCTTGGGGAACAGGAGACAAGGCTACAGCAGATGCTGCTGATTGCCCTTGACAAGACTGAAACACAGTAAGAGTAGCAGAAGCACACAGCGTAGCTACTACGGAAAGGAATGTTCTGTTTTTCTTCATAATATTACTCGATTATTTTGTTGTTTTCTCTATAAGCTGATGGAGTTACACCATAGAATGTCTTGAATACGCGGCTGAAATATTGTGCATCGGGAATGCCTACTTGTGCACATATGTCGCTCACGGGCTCCGTAGAACTGCACAGCAACTCGGCTGCACGCTCCATACGGCACTTGCGAAGGTAGTCGTTGGGCGACATGCCTGTCAGTTCGCGCACCTTGCGGTAGAAATTAGTGCGGCCTATGCCAAACTGCGCTGCTATGATGTCGATATTCAAGTTGGGGTTACGCAAACGGGTGGTGACAATGCGCTCAAGCTTACGGCAGAAGCGCTCGTCCTCCTTATTCATCTCGGGGATTTCAGCCGAAATCTCCGCTGCACTTTCAGTTGTATTTTCTATTGTTGCAGTTTCCTGCTTTGCCTGCTCATCAGGGGCAGTGATTGCTACCGTCGGACGAGCTATGTCGGTGACTGTAGCTGCAGGTGTCTCAATGGTGCTAGGAGCAACTGTCTCTGCCTTGTCGAAGGTCTCCTCTACGGGGAACTCATTGGCGGGCTCGTCTTCATACTCTGCAAACCATGCGGCAAACAGATCGGTCGGTATAGCGGGACGGCGCTCATTGATGGGGTGCTTCTGATAGGGTGATTGGGTAGGCTTTATCTCTTCAACCTCCATTTCTTCTTCTACACCTTCTTCTGCAATTTCTTCAACTCCTTCTTCCTCAGCTGTTGCAACTTCCTCTGTTACTGTTCTCTTTTCTTCTACCTCTACCTCATTTGATTCGGTATCTGCAACATCAGTGGACTCTTCCACTGATGTTGGCAACTCCTCCTCTTCAACTATGGGCACCGAAGGCTCTTCAAATATGGTGTCGGTAGTATCTTCTTCGATAGCCTCCGCTACTGAAGGTTCAGAAATAGATTCTTCTACGGGCTCTTCAATAGTTTCTTCAAAGGTCTGCGCTTCAGCAACGGTCTCTTCTGCTTCCTCCTCTAAACTTTCTTCTATCGTTTCGCGCTCCTCGTTCTCCATTACAATCGTAGTAGTCTCTGCCTTTGTATACTCTTCTTGCGTATCCTCTATAGGGGCAACCTCTTTGATAATGCTTTCAGTGAGAATGATATCTTCTGCTATCTCCTCGATGGACGCCTCCTCTACAGTGTCATTGATGTATGTTTCCTTTACAACATCTTCGATTGGAGTCATTACCGACATTTCGGGTTGTGTCTCGCGCTGCTCTGCAATTTGCTCTTTCGGCTTACTACTAGCAGTATGCAACATACGCGCCAAGTTGGCCTCCTCATAGCGCATCATACGCATCGTGTCGCGCAGTTCATAGACCTCCTTCTTGAGCGTAGCCACTTCGCGCAATTTGAGCGCAAAAAGCACAGCCAATACTACCACCAATATCAACAGCAAACAGCCGACTGCAATCCACGCAGCAGGCAACGAACTCATTAGTATCAAAGCGCAATACTTCATATCATCCAAAGATATTTGCAAAATTAACATCATTTCGCAATTTAGGCAAACTTATTGCAAAGTTTTCAATCAATTACCCCGTTTTTCATGTTAATTTTCTCATATAGCAAGAGGAGGGGTGCCTCACGGCATCCCTCCCCCTTTCATATAGCGGTATATTTATGGAAAATGATATTTATGTGGTCAGTAGCTATTAATAGTTTTCCTTCTGTACTTCGAAGTATGACTGCGGGTGCAAGCATGCGGGACATGCTTTGGGAGCCTCTTCAGCCTCTACGATGAATCCGCAGTTGCGGCACTGCCAGAATACCTTACCATCCTTCAAGAATACCTTGCCCTCTTCGATGTTCTTCAACAAGCCGAGGTAACGCTCCTCATGGCCCTTCTCAGCGATGGCGATGTTGCGGTACATAGCAGCGATTGCGGGGAAGCCCTCTTCAGCGGCGATGTCGGCAAACTTGGGATAGTCGTCTACCCACTCTTCGTGCTCACCTGCAGCAGCTGCGCGAAGATTCTCCATAGTGGTGCCGATAACACCTGCGGGGAACTTGGCGGTGATCTCAACCATGCCACCCTCGAGGTACTTGAACATGCGCTTTGCATGCTCCTTCTCCTGCTCTGCTGTTTCGGTGAAGATAGCTGCGATCTGCTCGAAGCCCTCCTTCTTTGCTTGGCTTGCAAAGTAGGTGTAACGCATGCGTGCCTGTGATTCGCCAGCGAATGACATCATCAAATTCTTCTCGGTCTGTGTTCCTTTAATACTTTTCATAATTGTTATTTTTTTTATTGTTAATATTGTCTGTTTTGTTGTCTATTGTTGTTTTTCTGGTGCAAAGGTAATAGGAGTTTTTATATTGTGCAAATAGATATTATTTATGGAGTAATTTATAAAAACTATTGCTACCCATTCTGTTGCGTTTTACCTACTTTTGATAGTGGTATATGCGGATGCTAAAGTCGCCTTGTTGTTGGTATGGAATTGTCCTAACTCGCAAAATGTCAATTGTTAACATCTGTTTTCCAACGATAAATCTCGTGTTCATCGTGTGCGCAGTGGAGTAGGCGTTTCATTACGCCTATACTGATGAAATCATTGGTAAGAATACCCATTTGCAAGGAGCCTATGCCCTCAACCCAATAGTCGTGGCGATAGTAGGTGGTAGCGGCATGCTCTGCATCTACTACCATAAGGTACTTGCGTTGTATGCCGTCGGCAAGGGTGGTGTCGCCTACGGCTTTTACAGTAAGTGGCATGCCGCGTTGCGGAATGAAGGTGTCGCCAACTTGCAAATCAAAGTCGAACATGAGTTCTCCATTCTGGAAATATTTCCCTCCTTCTTGTCGGCAATATCCTATTTGTAAGGTGCCTTCGTCTTCGGCATAGCGCAACTTGGTGTGCTTATACAACTTTTTGCATGTGAGTCCATCGACGGTGGTATCGCCTGCAATCCACATATGTACATCGTGGGTGTAGCGGTCATCGTAGTAGGGTATCTGCGTTTTGATATGCCATGCTTTGCCTTCTTGTACAATGGGGATATGTGTGGGCCTTGTCGTACAAGAGCATAAAAGCATGATTAAGGTGGCTATGACGAGTGGATAGTGGCGCATGCTATGGTGGAAATCTAATGTGAACTATAAATGAAATGGATTCAAGGACAATCCTTTACCTTAATCTCAAAGGTGCTGGCGGGAAGCTCTGCGCTGTTCACGAGATTGGCTCGTGTGAAGGGTTGCCAACCATAACGGGCACGCATGGGATGCTGTACTTGGCTACTCTTGAGGATGATGGTGTTGTCTTTCACCTCAATTTTGTCGGCAGGGTAGTAGAGCCCGTTCTTGTCCGCAACTTCAAAAGTGCGAAGGGCGGTGCCGTCAGAGGCATGCATGCCTTCGGCGTGGTCAAAGGTAAGGACGATGCTCTTTCCCCAATTACGGGCGCTGCGTATGGTGGGACCTGAAGGCACGACATGCCTATATCCATAGTTATGGTGCAAGGCAATGCGGCCGAGGCGCTCACCGATGGGGCGCTTGTCGCGCGGGTGTACATCAAGCGAGTCGCCCTTGTCGCTCGATACAGCCATGTAGCAATGTTCTATCTCATCTGCCAACTGGCGTTGCACATCACGGAAATGGGGCCATGAGGGGCGGGCGATGCTAGAGAGCTGTACAAAGTGGAAAGGAATTGTCTCATCATTCCACGCGCGGCGCCAACTGCTGACAAGGGCGGGGAACTCGGTAGAAAAGAGTTCTACATTGTGTGCGTTCGACTCGCCTTGGTACCAGACGAATCCACGCAGAGGATATCCTGTAAGTTGGGCAATACCGGTCTCGTAGAGGTAGCAGGGCTCGTAAGGATGGCGCTGTAGCGGATTGCTGCTCTTTTGTATGTTGTGTGCTCCACGCTTTCTTACCCAGTCTTGTATACGGTCGTTGTTGCGCCAGTCGGTGAGGATATCGACCAGCTCGGGGTGGTACTCAATGGTATGGCGGTCGATGAACGACTCGATGGGGGCTCCACCTACGGCATTACAGATAAGTCCTATAGGAACATTGAGCGAGTCGGCCAGCATTGCTCCAAAGTGATAGGCAATGGCCGATAGGTGAGGGGCATTGTCCTCTGTGAGCGCTTGCCACTGCGTGGGTAGAAAGTAGTCGAGACGGTTGAGTTGGGCGAGCGAGGCGCTGTCCCATGCAACGGCATCGGTGTATACGCGAGGGCGCATGTTATAGATGCGCAAGTGTTGTTTGGTAAGGGCTTCGGATATATTGGTCTGTGCATCGGTGGCTTGGTGCAGCATGAAAGCCATGTTCGATTGTCCCGAGCAGAGCCATACCTCACCTACGAGGATATCGGTACGGGTAAGGGTGATATGACCATCGCTGATGGTGAGCGTGAGGGGCTCGTGTGTAGCCTTGCGCGCTTTGAAGGTAAGCTGCCATGAGCCATCAGGGGCTACGCTGGTGCCTTGCTTCTCTTTCCCCAGTGTCGCGGTAATCTTACATCCGACATTGGCAGTGCCGTGCAGCGTGAAGGGTTTGTGGCGTTGTATTACCATACCGTCGCTATAGATGTCGGGGATACTTAATCCACCATACTCTCCTGTCATGGCCGAATATACGGTGCGGGCCAGTATCATGGCGCCTTCAGCATTGGGGTGCAGGGCATCGGCAAAGAGGTCGGGGCGATGGTAGAGGGGTTCATGTAGGTCTATGAGGTTTACACCAGCCAAGCGGGCTACCTCTTCAATAGCTACCTGTATCTGGGCATGCCAGTCGCGTGTACCCGACTTGAAACGGCGGTGTCCATGGAAGATGGGTGTCATGCGGCATACCCACACCTCTACATTGGGGTTGGCGGCACGCAAGGTGTCGATGAGGGCTAGGTAATCGGGGATAAACTCGTCGCGATAGTTGGGCCAATTGCGCGGGTCGGTGTCATTGAGCCCGAGGTGTATGATTGCCTTATCGGGGGCAAAAGCAATGGCGTCGCGATAAGCCTTCTGCTGTGTGTAGGGGCGGTGTCCATGGTTGAGGAGTGTGGCGCCCGAGTGTCCAAAGTTGCGTACTTCGTAGCCCTCGCCTAACATTTCGTCCAAGCGGGTGGGGTAGGAGGTGGCTGTAGGGTCTTTGTGCCCATATCCGTAGGTGACACTATTGCCTATACAGGCTACGCGGATAGGGGTATCTGCAAGGATTGTGCTGCAAGCGATGACTATACAAGATAGTGTGAAAAGTGCTCTCTTCAGTGCGGTGTGTTTCATGGGGAAAATCAGTTGAAAAATAAAAAGCAGGAGTCAGAGGTTCGGTTTTTGTATATATTCCCTAGAGGAATCCCTAACTTCTGACTTCTACCTTATATATTAAAGCTTCTTGCTCTTGGGGATGATGAGGTTGAGTAGTACGCCAACCAAAGCAGCCAGACCGATGCCACCGATGGTGATGCTGCCAATGGTGAGTTCGGCGCCACCGATACCCAAAGTGAGGATAAGCGAAGCGATAACCAAATTGCGG
>JAFYMV010000240.1 GCA_017548225.1 Bacteroidaceae bacterium
GATCAGGTCGCGGTCGGCACCCAGAGCAGCCAGCAGCATCGCCGATGCACATCCCGCGCGGTCCTTACCCTGTGTGCAGTGCCAAAGCACAGCACCGTCGTTGGGGTCAACAGTGAGCAGGTCAGCAAAGAACTGACGATACACCACTTGCGAACTCTCCTCGAAGAAAATCATGTCGTACATCACCTCACACATAGCCTGAATCTTCGGATGCTCAGCATTCTCGAGCAACATCTGAATCATCTGCGCATCGCTCTCCACCTTATAGCCAGCCTGATCGCTATTGTCTGAGAAAGAGATCGAGAGAGGCAGGTGTCTTGAGTTGCCAGGGATGACGTCTGGAGCAGTCTGAATCTCTCCTGCACTGCGGAAGTCGTAGATGCACTGTACCTTATACTTATCGGTGAGCAGGGTTGAGTCTTCAGCAGACAGCGCAGAAAGTCTTGCTGTACGCAACAGCAAGTCCTTCTTTATCTGCTTGTCTCCGATGACGTAGCCACCCAGCTGACGGGCATTATGTACGCTAGACATTCCGATCTGTTGGCTCTGAAGGTCTACCACCGCTGTGCTAGTCTTAGTGGTACACGAAGCTGCTAAAATCATTGTAGCCACAATTATTATAGAGAGACATTTCATCGTATTACAGTGTGTTTACGAGGTACTTCACTGCACCTACAATCTTCTCGATGTTGGGGAAGAATGCCTGGCGTGCCACCTGGATAATCAAGGGACGCATCTGAGGAGTGTTCTGGCTGTTGAAGCCGATAGCAAACACCGCTCTGATGAGACGGAGCGCCTCAATCATCGAGTCGTAGCGCTGAATCATCTCGGGGTCTTCAGTCTTGAAATACTTCTTCACGAAGCATTGTCTGAACTTGAGTACGGTAGCTACATCCATGCCGCAGATAGCCATAGTCATCTTGTCGTCGTTACGCACGCCACTGAGAATAGCAGCAACAGAGATGAGGTCGTAGATGGGGTGACCGGCTGACATACCCTCCATGTCAATCCAGAGCATCTCACCGTTCTGAATCATGATGTTCTTGGGGTGAGCATCGCCATGTACGAGGATATCGCCCTCGGGGAGCACATCGAGAACCATCTCGAGCATCTTTCCCTCCTCTTCGGTAAGGTGCTTTGATGCATTCTCCACCTGTGTTCTGTAGTTGTCCTTCATGCTGCCGAATACAGGGTTGTCGGTATGGATAGAGTGAAGGAGGTTGAGCTGGGCGATATACTTGTCGGTCAACTCCTCCATGAGCTCGGGGTTGTTCTGGATGGTCTCACCCAAGCTCTTGCTCTTGATGGTCTCATACACCACGCCACGATAGCCGTTGCCACAGTCTACCAGGTCGAATGAGATGGCAGTAGGCACACCCAGAAGGAAAGCCTCTTTGGCTTTGGCAAGCTCCGAGTTGAGCTCTGCATCAGTTGCGGGGTTATAGTTTACCTTCACAATCTCGTCTTCGCTCACGCGGTACACCGCACCGTTGCCACCAAAGCCAATCTTCTCGCACTGCTCCAAGTCAATCTTGCGCAATGCCTTGCTGATGTTGATGATGCGCGCAAAGCCAGTCATCTCAAACACGCTGTACACGGCTGAAGATACATTCACAATCTTGAAGTCCTTCTCTGTCTTGGCCAACTTAAGGATGGTGCGCAATCCGCTCGATGCCACATACTCCAACGCAGCAGCGTCTATGGTAAGTGCGCTGTGTGCATTTGCCTTGCACACCTCTGCAAGTTCTGCCTCAAACTTCACTGCAGCCTCCGTGTCGAGTCTGCCCTCCAATGATACGATAAGGACATCGCTGTCCACCTTGTAATTAAAATTCATCTTTTTACCTTTTGTCTTTATGTAATAACTTTTCTATTATACTCACTAAATGCTGATATTCAACAACATCCCCACCTCAGCATTTTTTGGGGGGGGCACAAAGATACAGCTTTTTTACGACAAGTAAGCTGATTTACACGATTTTTATCCGATTTCCCCTCACATAAAGCAATAAAAAAATGACTAAATTTAGACATAAAGAGTCCGGGCACTCCGGACTCTTTACCTATAACATGTCTGATTTAGGAGGAAGATAAATTCATTCCCATCACAATCGATGGACTATTCTCTATCTTAACATCACCTTCTTTCCATTCACAATATAGAATCCCTCCTTTATATTTTCAATATCCACCACACGACGACCATTAAGATCGTAAATCATCAATTGTCCATTACCTATCAACGTTGAGTTAATGCCGTTTGAGATAATGGCGGTGTAGATGATATCGTAAGCAGGCATCGTCTCGTAGGTATCACCATCCCAACCAAGGAAGACTTCGCCATCTGCAACAGAATCATAAGTATATCCAGGTATAGTTCCTCCGTAGACAACTTCCTCGGTATGTACTAATGTTCCACCAACATAATAATACACGTTATAAGTTTTTATCGTGTAATAACCTTCGATAACTACATCTTCTGCAGGCATTACATCAAGTACATCATCCCAACTAAAGTCATATCCTTCTTTTTTGGGGACACTAGGAAGGTGAATTCTTTTCCCATACTCCAGTTGGGAAACTTCATACAAGTATCCATCAATTCTAAAGGTCAACATATAGCTGTTCTTTACATAATGCCCTTGATAAACAACATCCATCGCCGGCATTGTTTCAGGCACATCTCCCCAACTAAAGGTGTAACCTTCCTTATCGGGAACATCAGGGAGGAAGATAGTAGCACCATATACCATCTGAGCTATAGCATACAGATTACCGTCTATCATGAAGGACAACATATAATTATTCATAACATACTCGCCCTGATAAACAAGGTCCATAGCAGGCATTGTCTCTAATACATCTCCCCAACTAAAGCTGTAGCCCTCCTTCGTCGGAGCATCAGGAGTTACTATCGACATACCAAATTCTATTGAATCCGTATTGACAATTTCGCCATCTATCATATAGGTCACCTGGTATCTATTTCTAAGGAAATGTCCTTCAATCACAACATCATACGCAGGCATTGTCTCAAAGACATTCTCCCATCCACTGAAAGTATAACCTTCACGCATTGGTTCTCCGAAGAGTTCCACTCTTTCGCCATAAGGTATAGAATCGATGTAAAGGACATCGCCATCTACGACATATTTCATCTCATAAGTGTTAACAGAGAATCTTCCGTTTACTTCCACATCTTCTGCCAACATAAATGAGAGGGTCTTATCCCAACCACTAAAGGTATGGCCTTCGCGTATTGGCTCATCAAGCATAGTCACCACATCCTTGTGTGCCAAAGAATCTATATGGAACACTTCACCATCAACCATATATGTCAAGCTATACTTCTCTATTTCTACACAATCATCAATACAGAAGAATTCTTTCCAATGATCTGCTATTTGATAAGCAGGTGCCGAATTCAAAGGAACATATAATATACACTCCCACTTATTGATGTCATCCAAAGCTTGTGGACTACAACTTGGAGGCACAAGAACATGGCTTGTTATGCTTGACAAACTCAGGCAACCTGAGAAAACTCCCGATCCCACATGTTCCATATTGCTACCCAATGTGATGCTACGCAGGTTGCTACACCCAGAGAAAGCATAATCACCGATAGTACTTACACCATGACCAACAACAACACTATTCAAGTTGGTACAACCATAGAATTCATTTGCACATATCAAATCCTCATAGTTTCCTATTACTACTGTACGTAGAGATGTATTGCAATAGAATGGAGAGCAAATACTATTCTCTGCCAGAACTCCTGCAATTTTTCCACCAATATATACAGAATCTAACGGACAATTAGCAAACAATGCAGATGAGCCATTGCTACCCAAGCTCAAGGTGTCTGTTCTATTTTCAATAATGACATTGGAAAGACTTGTACATCCGTTAAATGCATAATTGCCAACAGTCTTCATAGTAGAAGGAATGACAATCTCAGACATTGAAGAACAGCCATTAAAAGCATAATTGCCTATATCAAACAGTGACTGAGGTATTACGAATTCGGACAATGAAGAGCAACCACTGAATGCATACTTACCAACACGCTGTACACTTTGAGAGAGTGTTATCTCCGACAAAGAAGAGCAATCTTGGAAACAATAATCACCAATCAAAGTAACAGAATCAGGAATAGCTATTTCTTGAAGGCTTGTGCACCCCTTAAACATTCTATTTCCTAAGGCTCTAACGCCATCACCTAAGGTAATATATTTTAATGAAGAACAGTTCTCAAACACTTGGCTACCTATGCTACTTGCAACATCATTAACAGAACTTGTAACTACGATATTAGAAATACTAGCTTGATCCATTCCCGAATTCTGACTACCATCCTTAGAATACCGAACAACAAGAGTGTGATCTCCCTCACTTAAATTCTCATTCAAGTAGGTACCATTGTAAACACCACTCCTATGCACAATCTCCGTACCATCCAATATTACTGTAAGCCAATCAAAGTTAGATTCGCTGCTTACAGACCAATCGAACTGTAATGTACCCCCTAAAGAAGTAGCAAAGGTATATGTCTCCGAGCTTGTACTACTATGATTTCCATGATTAGTTGAAGTCCAATCTGACAAAGAAACGATTGCACTTCCCGACGAAGAGTCACCAGAAGTTATATTAGAAATAACCGCGGTCTCTAAAGACTCACAACCATAAAAAGACTGACTACCTATATTGCCTTGATTGTAAATCTGTACACTTTGTATACTGTCACAATCATAGAATGCGTGATCGCCAATATTTCCCTTATGTGATATGGTAACCTCTCTAATGTAATCATTATTGGCAAATGCATAAGGAGCAATCTCCTCCACATGCATGGTAACACCTCTAAAGGAGAGAGTTTCACTTACGCTAATTGTGGTAGTAATACTATCATAGGCATAATCCAAAACACAACATGTACGCTCAGAAGGATTAAGTGGTACGTACTTTACACCATCAACATCGAACGAACTGCTAAGGTGTGGATAAACCTTAGTATTGCCTAGACTTGTATACTGCTGATTAGGCACATAGTTAAGAGTTCCACTAATATTAGCGTATCCACTAGGAGGAGTATTAGGTATCCATATAATCTTATTAGGATTACTGAATGCGTTATTTCCAATATTGGTAATATTGACACCAATCGTGAGTGAATAGATATTATCACAACCATAGAAAGCATAGTCACCGATTGAGGTCACCTCCGCCCCTATCGTCAAACAACGAAGGCCATCTTTATTGTAGAAAGGTGAGTAGCCATACGAACTTCCCGTACTATAACTCAGATTACGTCCTAAGTGAACCTTCTCTAATGGACAATCATAGAATAGGCCCTGAGAAGATCCGTTATAGCCTAATGACAATACTGTGTTGCTATTTTCTATAACCACCTCTTTCAAACCTGTACAATTATCAAAAGCAAAGTTGCCTACCGAAGTAACACTTGAAGGAATGGTTATAGACGGCAAATTA
>JAFYMV010000241.1 GCA_017548225.1 Bacteroidaceae bacterium
AGGCGGTTAATCCAACCCAAACAAATAATCTGGAGCAACTTAGACACGAGCCAACCCGCTAAGTTTAGAAGCAAAGGCACAATAATCAGAATCAGAATAAAGGCTATCACATGAGCTGCATGATCGGCCATACCAAAAGTGCTGATGAGCCAACCACCGAGTGGGAGGTAGAAAGCACGACCAATAAGCAAGCCACCAATAAGACCTGCAAGGCCAGCCACTTGCTTTACCAATCCGTCGCGCAAGCCGTTGATAAGCCCGAGTACGAGCAACACGGCAATGATAATGTCAATTGTCTGCATGTTCGTTTTTTTGTTTGTTATTGAAAATAAACATTAGGAGTAAAGAGTTAGGGGTTAAGAGTTGACAATCAGATGTTATAAAACATCATGCAGAACTCCTAACCCCTAATTCCTAACTCCTAACTAAATTAAAGCGTTTGTTTTACCTCGATAGTCTTGAAGGTCTCAATGATGTCGCCTTGCTTGATATCGTTGCAGCCCACAAGCGAGATACCACACTCAAAGTTGGTGGCAACCTCCTTCACATCGTCTTTGAAGCGCTTCAATGCATTGATATCTCCAGTAAAGATTACAATACCATCGCGGATGAGGCGTGCACGGTCAGAACGGGTAACCTTACCCTCGCGTACCATAGCACCAGCAACATAACCCACCTTGCTGATATGGAATACCTCGCGCACCTCGATAGTAGAGGTAACCTCCTCCTTCAATGTGGGTGCGAGCATACCCTCCATAGCAGCCTTCACCTCCTCGAGAGCATCGTAGATAATGCTATAGAGACGAATGTCAACACCGGCAGTCTCAGCATACTTGCGGGCAGCCTGTGAGGGACGCACCTGGAAGCCAATGATAATAGCCTGTGAAGCTGATGCAAGGGTTACATCAGACTCTGAAATCTGACCCACAGCCTTGTGGATAACATTCACCTGAATCTGCTCGGTAGAGAGCTTGATGAGCGAGTCGCTGAGTGCCTCAATAGAGCCGTCCACATCACCCTTAACGATGACATTGAGCTCTTGGAAGCTACCCAAAGCAATACGACGGCCCACCTCATCGAGAGTAAGCATCTTCTGGGTACGCAAGCCCTGCTCACGCTGGAGCTGCTCACGCTTATTGGCAATCTCGCGTGCCTCCTGCTCGGTCTCGATCACATGGAATGCATCACCAGCCTGAGGTGCGCCATTGAGACCAAGAATAAGTACGGGCTCAGCGGGACCTGCCTCCTTGATGCGCTGATTACGCTCATTAAACATGGCTTTCACACGACCGTAGTGTGTACCGGCAAGCACGATGTCGCCCATCTTGAGCGTACCATTCTGCACGAGTACAGTAGCCACATAGCCACGACCCTTATCAAGAGTTGACTCGATGATAGAGCCCGTAGCGCGCTTATTGGGATTGGCCTTGAGATCGAGCATTTCGGCTTCAAGCAACACCTTCTCGAGGAGCTCTTCAACACCAATACCAGCCTTGGCAGAGATATCTTGCGATTGGTACTTACCACCCCAATCCTCTACGAGGAGGTTCATATTGGCAAACTGTCCCTTAATCTTCTCAGGATCGGCATGGGGCTTATCAATCTTGTTGATAGCGAATACCATAGGTACACCGGCAGCCTGTGCATGGTGGATAGCCTCCTTGGTCTGGGGCATCACATCATCATCGGCAGCAACAATGATAATGGCAATATCAGTTACCTTAGCACCACGAGCACGCATAGCTGTAAAGGCTTCGTGACCAGGAGTATCAAGGAAAGTGATATGACGACCATCCTCAAGCTTTACATTATAAGCTCCGATGTGCTGTGTAATACCACCGGCCTCACCGGCAATAACATTAGCTTTACGGATGTAGTCGAGCAATGAAGTCTTACCATGGTCAACATGACCCATCACCGTTACAATAGGTGCACGGGGGAGGAGATCCTCCTCGCGGTCAGCCTCTTCAGAAATCGCTTCAGCAACCTCTGCACTTACAAATTCGGTAGTGAAACCAAACTCCTCCGCTACGATATTGATAGTCTCGGCATCGAGGCGCTGGTTGATAGACACCATCATACCGATGCTCATGCAGGTACCAATAACTTGGGTCACACCTACATTCATCATGTTGGCAAGCTCATTAGCAGTAACGAACTCTGTAAGCTTCAGCACCTTGCTATCTGCATGCTCCTGAGCCATCTGCTCTTGACGACGGTCGGCAGCTTGGTTACGCTTCTCTTTACGATGCTTAGCACCGGTAGACTTGGGCTTATTGGTGAGACGGGCAAGGGTATCCTTCACTTGCTTCTGAATCTCCTCCTCACTCATCTCTGCCTTGTCAAGAATGCGCTTTGCACGCTCCTTATCACGGTCAAACTTCGCTTTGTGGGGATCATTTCCCTTGTTAGGCTTGCCATTATTGCCGCCGCCACGATTGTCATTAACAGCCTGCTGACCAGCCTTATTTATATCAACACGCTCGTTTTGTATGCGTGCACGCTTTTTCTTTTTAGCATCGCCGGCAGCATCCTGTGCTTCGGGTTTCTTGCCCGCAGGATTTTGTGCCTTGCGTTGAGCAGACTGCTCCTCGCGCTCCTTGCGCTTCTCCTCCTTTGATTTCTTCTTGGGGCGAGTAGACTGGTTGATAGCCGAGAGATCCACCTTACCCACAACATTAAGTTTCGACACAAACTCGGGGCGCTTAACGGCAAAGACTTCGGGCTCACTGGCCTCTTCTGCAGCGGGAGCTGAAGGCTCTTCAACAACAGCAACAGGCTCCTCTACCACAGGAGTAGCAGGCTTTTCTTCCACTACAACGGGCTCTTCAACAACTACGGGAGCTTCCACAACAGGAGTCTCTACCACAGGAGCTTTTTCCTCAACCACCGGCTCGGCTTTCTCCTCCACTTTGGGCTCATTCTTAGAGCCATTAAGGTTGATTTTGCCTACCACCTTAACTGTCATAGTAGGCTTCTCTTCCTCCTCTTTCTTGGGCTCTTCCTTCTTGGGCTCCTCAACGGCAGAAGCTGCTTTAGCTTCCATCTTGCTATTCATGCGCTCGCGCTGAGCCTGCTCAGCCTTTTGGCGCACATCCTTGTCTTGACTGAACTGAAGCACCAACTGTTCGTACTGCTCGTCGTTAATCTTGGCATTCAGCGAATTCTCGACAGTATATCCTTTCTTCTGTAGGAAATCGACACAAGTCTGCAATCCTACATTCAATTCTTTTGTTACTTTACTTAATCTTGGCATTCGTAATATTTTTTGTGGAGTTCTGGAGTTCAGGAGTTTTCGCTTTGCTCAGGAGTGCAGACAATACTTTCATCTCGGCATACTTCTTATGATGATATCAGTCAATTGTATCGTCTGAACTTCTGAACTCCTGTCTCCTGAACTCCTAAAAATTAATCTTCATTCTCAAACTCGGCACGCAAAACTGCAAGTACCTCGTCTACAGTATCTTCCTCGAGATCGGCCTTATTGATAAGCATCTCACGGGGAGCATTGAGTACACCCTTCGCGGTGTCAATACCGAGAGCACGAATAGCATCGATTACCCACTCGTCAATCTCGTCCTTGAACTCCTCGAGGTAGATATCCTCCTCCTCGTCCTCATTGTCGAGTTCACGGAACACATCGATTGTATACTCGGTAAGCATAGAAGCGAGCTTAATATTCATACCACCCTTACCGATAGCAAGCGATACTTGATCGGGCTGCAAATACACCTCTACTTTGCGTTCCTCTTCGTTGAGGATGAGCGATGATACAGTAGCAGGGCTCAAAGCGCGTTTGATGAAGAGCTCGATGTTGGATGTATAGTTGATAACATCAATATTTTCGTTACGCAACTCACGCACAATGCCATGGATACGAGAACCCTTGACACCTACGCAAGCACCTACGGGATCGATACGATCGTCGTATGACTCAACGGCAATCTTAGCACGCTCACCAGGAATACGAGCAATGCGTTTGAGAGTGATAAGACCATCGTTAATCTCGGGCACCTCCTGCTCGAACAAGCGCTGCAAGAAGAGAGGTGATGTACGGCTCAAGATAATCTTGGGATTGTTGTTAAAGTTGTCTACGCGGAGCACCACTGCACGCACGGTGTCACCCTTGCGGTAGAAATCGCTGGGAATCTGTTCGCTCTTGGGGAGCAACAACTCGTTGCCCTCATCATCAAGAAGCAGAATTTCCTTCTTCCAAATCTGGTATACTTCGGCTGCAATGATGGTACCCTCCATATCTTTGTACTTATGGAAGAGGCTATCCTTCTCAAGCTCAAGAATCTTTGAAGCCAAAGTCTGACGCAAGGTAAGGATGGCACGACGACCAAACGAAATGAAAGACACTTCCTCTGTCACCTCTTCACCAACCTCATAATCCTCATCAATCTTCAGAGCCTCGCTCAACGCAATCTCAGAGTTGGGATCAGCGAAATCCTCATCAGCTACTACCACGCGGTTGCGGCGAATCTCAAAGTCACCTTTATCGGGATTTACAATCACATCATAGTTCTTGTCCGAACCGAAAGTCTTTGCAATCACGCTGCGGAAGCTCTCTTCGAGCACATTGATCATTGTGGTACGGTCAATGTTCTTCAGTTCCTTAAACTCTTGGAATGTATCAATCAAGTTGATTACACCGTCATTTTTCTTTGCCATAGTGTTTATATTGTTTGATTAAAATTTTATCAGATATTTGGTATATTTGGTTTCCTCATAGCGCCAGGTATACTCCTTGTCTACGAGCATGGGACGCTTGGCACCTTCGGGTTTCTCCTTCACCTGAATGGTTACGGAAAAGTTATCTTCGCATGCAGCGGTGAGTATGCCACGATATTTCTTTCCATCCTTTCCGAGTACTTCAACCTCCTTGCCAATATGGTTGATATACTGCTGCAACACCTTGAAGGGCTGTCCGATACCAGCCGATCCGACTTCGAGCTCGTAATCCTCTTCCTCACGGTTGAGGTTAGCTTCGATATGCTTACTCAACGACACACAATCATCAATCCATACACCTTCAGCATGGTCTATCTCTACTGAGATACAATTGTCAGCACTCACGCACACATCGACCAAGAAATACTCCTTACCGGTCAGCCACTCGTTTACAATTTCAGTAATTTTTTGTTTTGCTATCATACTCTAAAAAAGATAAAAGACCCATGATAAATAAAAAAGACCCCCGAAGGAGCCCCTCACATATCATCTAAATCGATGCAAAAGTACATCAATCTTTTCAAATAGACAAGATTTCTCTTAAGTTTTTTCGACCGAAACATTTTTTTACTCTTTTTTAATAGAGGAAAGAGAAATAAATCGCCATTTCGTTTCACTATCCGTAAAAAAGCGTTAAATTTGCGCGAATTTTGTATATTCAAAAGTTAACTAATATTATAAACATTATGCCAGAAGTAATTAAGTTACGAAAAGGCTTGGACATTAAGCTCAAGGGCTCTGCCAGCAAAGAGTTGGTAGCCGTAAAGGCATCGCAGCAGTACGCACTCGTACCCGATGACTTTGTAGGCATCACTCCTAAGGTAGTAGTTACCGAAGGTCAGCATGTCAAGGCCGGGGAAGCTCTGTTCGTGGACAAGAAGCATCCTGAAGTGAAGTTCGTAAGCCCTGTATCAGGCACTGTGGCTGCCGTAAACCGCGGCGCACGCCGTAAGGTGATGAGCGTGGTTGTTACAGCTGATGCCAAGCAGGAGTCGGTGAACTTTGGTATTAAAAGCGTTCACTCACTCAATGGTGAACAAGTAAAAGAAGCATTGTTGGAGAGCGGTCTGTTTGCTTTCCTCCACCAGCGTCCCTACGATGTGGTGGCTAACCCCAACTGCCGCCCGAAGGCGATCTATGTGTCAGCCTTTGACAGCAAGCCCCTCGCTCCCGACTTTGAGTTCGTGATCAAGGGTAATGAGGCAGACTTCCAGGCAGGTCTCAGCGCACTCGCCAAGATGGCTCCTACCTACTTGGGCGTTAGCAACAAGCAGACTCAACACAATATCGTGGAAGCCAAGAATGTAGAAGTAACCATATTCAAGGGCAAGCACCCCGCAGGCAATGTAGGTGTACAGATCAACCATGTAAACCCCATCAACAAGGGCGATATCGTATGGACTGTAGGCGCAGAGGAGACTATCTTCATCGGCCGTTTGTTCAATAAAGGCATCGTTGACTTCACCCGCACTATCGCAGTAGCTGGTTCACAGGTTGAGAACCCCGCTTATAGCAAGGTTGTACTCGGTGCGCAGATTAGCGACATCGTAGGCGGCCGCATCAAGGATGGCTGCGTTAACCGCATCATCAACGGTAATGTACTCACTGGTCCCGTAGTTACAGAAGATGGTTATCTCGGCGCATTTGCCAATATGGTAACCGTAATCCCCGACGGTTGCGACAAGCATGAGATTCTCGGCTGGGCTATGCCTCGTTTCAAGGAGTTCAGCGTGAGCCGCGCTTACTTCAGCTTCCTCTTCCCCAACAAGGAGTATGTGCTCGATGCACGCCTCAAGGGTGAGGAGCGCCACATGATCAACTCTAACGAGTACGACAAAGTGTTCCCCATGGATATCTACCCCGAATACCTTATCAAGGCTATCATCGCCGGCGACATCGAGAAGATGGAGGCTGCAGGTATCTACGAGGTGGCTCCCGAAGACTTTGCCCTGTGTGAATTTGTAGATTCGTCTAAACTTGAGTTGCAGCGTATCGTTCGTGAAGGACTGATGAAGTTGCGCTCTGAAATGGAATAAGCTATGGGATTGAGACAATTAGTAGACAAGATTAAGCCGAACTTCGAGAAGGGTGGCAAGCTCCACGCTTTCCGTTCAGTATTCGGTGGGTTCGAGACATTCCTCTTCGTTCCCAACCATACCGCCAAGAGCGGCTCAAACATCCACGACTGCTTCGATAGCAAGCGTATGATGATTATGGTGTGCCTCGCACTGGTACCCGCGCTCCTCTTCGGTATGTACAATGTAGGTTATCAGCACTATTTGGCTGCCGGTATGCTCGAGGCTGCAACTTTCATGCAGGTGTTCGGCTACGGTTTCCTCGCTGTATTGCCCAAGATTATCGTTTCTTACCTCGTTGGTCTCGGTATTGAGTTTACCGTAGCTCAGTGGAAGGGTGAGGAGATCCACGAAGGTTTCCTCGTGTCGGGTCTTATCATCCCAATGATTGTACCCGTAGGCACTCCCCTTTGGATCATTGCGGTGGCTACTGCTTTCGCTGTAATCTTCGCTAAGGAAATTTATGGTGGTACAGGTATGAACATTTTCAATGTGGCACTCGTAACACGCGCATTCATCTTCTTCGCATACCCCAGCGTAATCTCTGGTGATGCCGTATGGGTAGCTGACCAAGCTATTCTCGGACTTGGTGCCGACATCGACGGATACACCGCTGCTACCGCTCTTGGTGTTGCTGCGACCTCTGGTGCTGCTCCCGCGTGGGATATGAATATGGTATGGGGTCTTATCCCCGGCTCAATCGGTGAGACCAGCGTTGTGGCTATCGGCCTCGGTGCACTCATCCTCTTGGGTACCGGCGTTGCTTCATGGAAGACCATGCTCAGCGTATTCGTTGGTGGTGGTTTGATGGCTTGGGTATTCAACTTGTGCGGCTCTGCTGACAATGCTGTGGCCATGATGCCTTGGTATCAGCACCTCGCTCTCGGTGGTTTCTGTTTCGGTGCCGTATTTATGGCTACTGACCCTGTTACCTCATGCCGCACAGAGTGTGGTAAGTACATCTACGGTTTCCTCATCGGTGTTGTAGCTATCATCATTCGTGTGCTCAACCCTGGTTATCCCGAAGGTATGATGCTTGCCATCCTGTTGATGAACCTCTTTGCTCCGCTCATCGACTACTATGTATACCAGTCAAATGTTTCAAAGCGTGCCAAGCGTGCTGCTAATAGCAAGTAATAATCCAATAATCGAATACTATTATGAATACGAATAAGAATTCCTATACATTTATATATGCTTCGGTTATGGTTATTATCGTAGCATTCCTTTTGGCCTTCGTTTCTTCTGTATTGAAGCCCATTCAGCAGAAGAATGTTGAGCTCGACAAGAAGAAGCAGGTACTCGCAGCCCTTAACATCTTTGAGAAGGATGCCGAAGCTGCTTACGCCACATTTGTGAAGGCAGACCAGCTCCTTGCTGCCGATGGTAGCGTAGCTGCAGAGAATGGTGGTTTCGCTATTGAAAACTCTGCCGTTAATGCAGAGAAGCTCCCTCTCTATGTTTGTGAGGTTGAGGGCGAGACCAAATATGTGCTCCCTCTCTACGGCGCAGGTCTTTGGGGCCCCATCTGGGGTTATGTAGCACTCAACGCTGACAAGGAAACCATCTATGGTGTATACTTCTCACATGCAGGTGAGACCCCCGGTCTCGGTGCTGAAATCACTAACCGCGATAAGTTCCAGGTACCCTTCATCGGTAAGAAGGCACTCAATGCCGACAACGAGGTTGTTATCAGCGTCGTTAAAAACGGCAAAGTGCAGAATCCCGAGTGCGAAGTTGACGGTATCTCTGGTGGTACTATCACATCACAGGGTGTAGATGCTATGCTTAAGAGCAGCATCGGTCTCTATAAGGCATTCCTTGCTGAGAGCGCTTGCTGCGCTGAGGGTCTAGAGTGCTCCGAGAACTCTGAGTGTACAGTAGAGTGTGCTAACGAAGAAGTTGTTAACGAATAATAATAGGAGGAAACAGTTATGTCATTATTTTCAAAGCAGAATATGGAGGCGCTGAAGACTCCTCTGGGCATGAACAACCCTGTTACCGTACAGGTACTCGGTATCTGTTCTGCATTGGCAGTAACAGCCCAGCTCAAGCCCGCCATCGTAATGGGTCTTTCTGTTACCATTATCGTGGCTATGGCTAATGTGATTATCTCATTGCTCCGCAACACTATCCCCAACCGCATTCGTATCATCGTGCAGTTGGTAGTGGTTGCTGCGCTCGTAACTATCGTAAGTGAAATCTTGAAGGCATTTGCCTATGATGTGAGCGTCGAGCTCTCGGTTTACATCGGTCTTATCATTACCAACTGTATCCTCATGGGTCGCCTCGAGGCTTTCGCTATGGCTAATGGTCCTTGGCCTTCATTCCTCGATGGTATCGGTAATGGTCTCGGCTATGCTAAGATTTTGGTTATCGTGGCGTTCTTGCGTGAGTTGCTCGGTAGCGGTTGTCTCTTCGGCTACCAAGTAATCCCGCAGTGGTGCTACGAGCATGGTTACATCAACAACGGTCTCATGCTGATGCCCCCCGCAGCCCTCATCATCGTAGGTTGCATCATCTGGTACCAGCGTGCCCGTCACACTGAGTTGCAAGAAGAACAGAACTAATTAATTGACAATTGACAGTTGATAATTGACAATTATTAAAGAAGAAAGAATTATGGAACATTTTATTAGTCTTTTCGTCCGCTCCATTTTCGTGGACAATATGATTTTCGCATTCTTCTTGGGTATGTGTTCTTACCTTGCCGTATCAAAGAATGTGAAGACAGCTCTCGGCCTCGGTGTAGCGGTAACCTTCGTGTTGCTCATCACCTTGCCCGTGAACTACTTGTTGCAAACTAAGGTTCTCGGCCCCAACTGTTTGGTTGAGGGTGTCGACCTCAGTTTCTTGGCCTTTATCCTCTTCATCGCCGTTATTGCCGGTATCGTACAGTTGGTCGAGATGGTAGTAGAGCGCTTCAGCCCCTCGTTGTATGCTTCGCTCGGTATCTTCTTGCCCCTTATCGCCGTTAACTGCGCCATCATGGGTGCTTCGCTCTTCATGCAGCAGCGCATCACTATGGATCCTAACAACACACAG
>JAFYMV010000242.1 GCA_017548225.1 Bacteroidaceae bacterium
CCGACCTTATCCTCGTGTTAGTATCGGTAGTGATGGTTAGTGCCCTCTCGGTGTGGCTGCCAATAAAGATTCTTAACAAATATTTTCTAAAGAAATAACACATGCGCAATCTTCTTCTTTCGCTTCTCTCCATTCTATTGATGCTTCCCTGTTCGGCGCAGACATCATCAGACAGCCTTGCTGTGAAATCCAATTTCAAGGCGGGTGAACTGATTATGCCTTTGTCGCTTATCGCGGCGGGCACATTGGGCTTTGTAGAGCCCATAAGAAATTCTCGCTATGAGGTGCGCGATTACCTTAATGAATGGCGTGGCGACCATCGTACTGAGGTGGATGATTACTTGCAATATGTTCCGTTGGCTTCTATTTATGGACTCAGTCTTTTGGGTGCTGAGGCTAAGCACAACTATGTAGATCGCACATTAGAATTGGCTACTTCATACCTCGCTCTCGGTGCTATTGTTAATGGTATAAAGTATACGGTACGTGAACCACGTCCAGATGGTTCGTCTAACAATTCTTTTCCTTCTGGGCATACTGCTACCACCTTTATGGGTGCCGAATTAGTGCGTATTGAGTACGGTGAGGAGCATCCTTGGCTTGCTGTAGGAGCCTATACGATAGCAACAACCGTGGGTGTATTGCGTGTGTACAATGAGCGCCACTGGTTTACTGATGTGTTTGCCGGTGCTGGTGTGGGTATACTGAGTGCCCGCATAGGTTATTGGTTATTGCCTTATACTAAGCGTATGATGCATCGTCTTACAGGATGCGAAATCTTTGTCTCTCCTACGGCATCAAGCACGGGAGCTGCCCTAAATACTGTTATTCGATTTTGAAGCAGTCGTTTACACTCAAGCAGTTTGAGGTGCGCCAAGAGCGTTGCGCCATGAAGGTGGGCACCGACGGCGTGTTGCTCGGCGCCTGGGCGAGGGTAGAGCATTGCAAGCATATATTGGATATGGGCACAGGCACAGGTCTCGTCGCTCTGATGGCAGCCCAGCGTAGCCAAGCTCACATCGTTGCTATTGACCTTGATGCCGATGCCGTAGTGCAAGCCACTGAGAATGTAGCTTCCTCGCCATGGAGAGATCGTATTTGTGTTATAGAGGCTGACGCGAGAACAATTGGAAATGTAGCATTGAGGAACGAAAGTTCTCATCTGGAAGAAGACCCTCAACTCCTCAAATCTCATCCCTTAACCCTCTTCGACGCTCTCCTCTGCAATCCGCCCTTCTTCGAGAATTCCTTGAAGTGTTCCGATTCGGCTCGTACGATGGCTCGTCATACAGATACGCTTAGTTTTGATGAGTTAGCTCGCAGTGCAGCCCGTCTATTGGCTCCTGAAGGGGAATTGTCTGTGGTTATCCCTTACGACCGCGCACAGGATATGACAGTTAGCGCTGCATGTTGTGGATTTTTTGCAACACGACAGACCGTTATCGTTCCCGTTGAGGGTGGCAAGCCAAAGCGTATTCTGATGGCTTTCACTCGTGAAGGCGCAGCACATACCATCGAGACGTTGTGCATACAGGATTCACAACGCAACTATACTCCAGCCTATATTCGTTTGGTTGAAGATTTCTATCTAAAGATGTAAAATATGGGTATTCCCCTTATTCGTTTATTGTTAGTCGGTCCAATGCAGACTGGGCTGCTTGCTTGATGAGCAAGTCATCACCTTGTAGGGCTGCTTGGGCTTGGTCGATGAATTCGTTGCGGCCGCGCTCGTTCATTTCAGTACCGAGGGTTGCAAAGAGATGGCTCATGAGGCGGAAACCGGTGTATATCTCTATGCGATTTTCTGAGGCAATCCACTGAAATGCTTTCTGTGAGGCGTAGGGGAGTCGACGGAAAAGACCCATGCAGAGGTAGTCGGCTAGCTCGGTGTTGTGTATGCTCTCCATCCAAAAGTCGGCTAGCTCAGGGGCAAAGGTGTCGGTGGGTTGCAAGTAGGCTGCCAGTATCTTACATTCGCGGATGTCCTCGTTCCAAAGGGCTTGTGCCAGTTCGTGATTTTGCTCGTAGCCAGCGGCAATCTCTTTTAGACGTGGCAATTCCACACCGAAGATGAGGCGATACTTCAACCCCTTCTCGCGTAGGCTCTGAGATAATACTCCGTTCATGAAGAGGCGGAGTTGAGCTTTGATTTGTCTAACAGTTTCGTGCATGTTCTTGAGTTAAGAGGGGAAGAATGAAGAGGGAAGAGTCCCTTTCAGATAAAAGGAACTCTTCCCTCTCTATTCTAAATCCTTAATTGCGGTATGGCAATGTTGCATATTCTGTGCTGTAGCGCAGCATCTGTGCGTCGTAGCTCTCGTCGTATGAGAGGGTTACGTCGGTGATGTTGCCCTCGGCATCGGTAACGGCTGTGTATACGGGGTTGATAAAGCCCTTGTAGGGAGCAAGGTTGAGAGCCTCATAGCGCTCGAGAATCTCCTTGTGGAGCTCCTGATCTACCTGTACGGCATAGGTCTCTACCAATTCGCGGCCAGCCTCGTAGTCACCCTCTGATTTAATGCGCTGTACCTCGGCAAGAAGCTCGCCAAAGAGAGCACGCAACTTCTCGTAGTCGTTGATCTTTACGAAGGTCTTGCCGTCGTGCTTTACGAGTTCGATGACATTGTCTGCCTTGCCGTGCTCATAGGCCCAGCGGGCGATGAGCTGGCGGTTACGCATGTGGGCTTCCTCTACGGTAGCGCCTGGCTCGATGCGTACGAGTTGGGTCATGAGGCCGTTCATCATCTGACCATAGTACTCAGCCTTGTATGCTTCGTCATTAGGAAGCAAACCGAGCTCTACCATCTTGGGGTCGCCAATGTAGTAGAGGCCGAAGAGGTCGGCGCGGGTTTCCTCGATGGTTGAGCCGTGAGCTTTCAGCGCGTCGGGGTCAACACCGGGGAGCAACTTGCCAGAACCGTGGCCAAGGCACTCGTGGAGGTCGGTGTGGAGATCGCCTGTGAGTGCATCATACTCCTCGATGAGTCGGCGCTCTTCGTCGCTGTATACGAACTCTTCGTTGAAGCCGTTGCCAAGTGCTGCTAAGTTATATGCTTCGGTGAGGTTGCCGATAGTTACTGACTTAGAACCGTGTACGCTACGAATCCAGTTGGAATTGGGCAGGTTGATACCGATAGCTGTTGAGGGATAGAGGTCACCCGCGAGGATGGCAGCGGTGATTACCTTGGCGGTAACGCCCTTTACAGTCTCTTTCTTGAAACGACTGTCCATAGGTGAGTTGTCCTCAAACCACTGAGCATTGTCGCTGATGGTCTGCGTACGCTTGGTTGCCTCTACATCTTTGTAGTTGACGATAGATTCCCATGAAGCCTTCATGCCGAGGGGGTCGCCGTAGCTCTCGGTGAAGCCATTCACGAAGTCGATGTGTGAGTCGAGGTCGTCAACCCATGCGATGCAGTAGTCGTCGAAATCCTCGAGGCTGCCTGAACGATAGTACTTGATAAGCTTCTCGATGACAGCCTTTTGCTCATCATTCTCTGCTACAGTGAGTGCTTTTTCGAGCCAGAATACCACCTTGGTGAGTGCCTCTCCATAGAGACCCTCAGTGTGCCATACCTTCTCGACAACCTTGCCATTTTCCTTTACGAGGCGGCTGTTCATGCCATACATGACGGGGGTCTCATCCTTCGGATCTTTGAGCTTGTTGTAGAAAGCCTCTGCTTCGGCCTGTGTAACACCGTCATAATAGTTGCTTGCTGAGGTAAGCACGAGATCTTCTCCATCAGCCTGGTTTACGCGCTTTGCCATCACTGTGGGGTCGAAGATTGCGGGGAATACTTCGTCGCACAGTTCGGCGAGAGTTTGTCCCTCAGCCAAGGGGAGCTTGGCAGCATCGACCGATGCCAATGCTTCGCGGAAGAACTCCTCAGAGAAGCCAGGCTGAAACTTGTCAGCACTATAGTGATGGTGGATGCCGTTAGAGAACCATACACGCTTGGTGTAGGTCACAAAGTTGTTCCAATCTTCGGTGGTCTTGTCTCCTTGGTAGTCGGTGTATACGGTCTCGAGCATCTTGCGGATGACGAGGTTGTGACGTCCGTTCTGATCGAAAAGAATGTCGCGACCATGCAGTGCTGCCTCCTGGAGGTAGTACACGAGTTTCTTTTGGTCGAGTGTGAGTGCGTCGAATCCCTTCACTTCGTAGCGAAGCATCTGGATGTCTGCAAATTTCTCGTCATTGTAGTTGAAGGCCGCTGTAGCCTCCTTGTCATTGTTGCATGATACACATAGTGCAGTTGCCATGGCTAACATTGTCAGTTGTTTTTTCATTACTATTGTTTTTTAGGATTTTGTTTGCTGTAGAGCGTCACTTCGGTGACTTTTGAAGAGACAAAATACGCTAAAATCCCACAAATACGCAAATGTAAACACGAATTTCTTGAGATTTTTTTGCCGACATATTAATAAAAAGAATTATTTTTGCGAATTATAAGTCTTAGAGTGTCAATTCCGAAACAAAATAAAACAGATGAAAAGAACATTCCTTGCAGCCACGCTCGTGGCATGTGCTTTGGGTACACAGGCCCAAGTTATTGAGAGCTATCAGGTGCGCGATGCAGTAACGCTGCGTACACCAGTACTCACCGATAGTATCAACACTGAGGGGAGTAAGTATGAGGCAAAGAACTTGCTGAACACAGCTATAGGACTTAATCAAGATAACTTCGCGACACAGGCAATGAAGGTCGATACGGCTGGATTCGTGTCTTTGGCTAAAGTTGATGGCGAACATTTTGTTTATGTGGTAAATACGCAGATCCGTGCAGATCGTTTCATGAAAGGACAACTTAAAGTAACCTCTCCTGCGCGTTATGAGGTATACGTGAATGGAGTGTCAAAGATGAAGAAAGAGCATGCAGAGGACAGCCTCAATGTGAAAGCTTCACGTGATGTTGCTTTGCGTTTGGAGCCAGAGCGCAATTACGAGGTTGCCATTAAATTGCTTGCACACAAGGATGATAAGGCTGTACCCGTATTCAAGTGCGAAGTGGTTAAGGATAAGGGTTATGAGGATGTAAATGTATTCTCAGGTCATGACCTCAAGAAGCGTTTCACATTGGATAACACCGTATATGGCAATCGAGTTATTGATGTAGCTATATCGCCTAGCGGTAAGTATCTCTATACCCGCTATTGGAACAATTATAGCAAGGGGCGCCAGCATGTGTATGCTCAGCTCTCTGATGCTAAGACTGGTAAGGTGCTTCTTCCCAATGTTAAGGATGGTATGCGCTGGATGCCCAAGAGCGATAAAATGTATTACATGGCTACCGCTGCTACGGGTAATAATGTCATCGTGTTTGATCCCGCTACATACGTCGAGGAGGTATTGCTGAAGGAGATACCTTCAGAGGGTTTCACTTGGTCTCCAACAGAGGACTTCCTTATCTACTATCCCCATGAGAAGGGACAGGCTGAGCAGGGACCGCTGAAGCGTGTGGTAACCCCGAGAGACCGTATTCCCGGTTTCCGTGGACGCAGTTTCTTGGCAAAGTACGACATCAAGAAAGGTACTACCGAACGACTCACTTATGGGTATCACTCTACAAGTCTGAACGATATTAGCAAGGATGGTTCGAAGATGCTTTTCAGTACCTATGCTGAAAATGTTACCGTACGTCCTTTCGGAAGCACCTCAATCTATCAACTAGACCTAAATACCTACGCAATAGATACGCTTGTCTATGAAAATGGTTTCGTGAATAGTGCCAAGTATTCGCCTGATGGCACTCAAGTGCTCTTCATGGGAAGTGCAGAATCTTTCGATGGAATTGGCAAAAACTGCGGTTCACACCCCATTGCCAATGATTATGACAAGCAGGCATTTATCATGGATCTTGCCACACGCAAGGTGACACCTATCACCAAAGATTTCGATCCCTCAGTGAA
>JAFYMV010000243.1 GCA_017548225.1 Bacteroidaceae bacterium
CACTTATGGCTCTGCAGATGACGCCATCAAGGCGGGTATGAGACAGATTGAAAAAGATATCGAGAAGTTCCTCCTCGAATATCTGCCATTGGAGGGCGAGGTGATAGCCGAAGACTATGAGGTGAAGAAAGATAAGCTACTGGCGTTCTATATCAACATTGGTACAGACTTGGGAGTCAGAGTCGGCGACCACTTCGCCGTAATGATTGCGCAGGTGCGTGCAGGAAGAACCGTCTATCAGGAGATTGGTCGTATGAAGGTGAAAGAGGTGCTCGACGGCACATTGTCATACTGCAGCGTGACCAAGGGCGAGAAGGCTATCTACGAAGCTATGGAGGAGTATCAGACTATGGCAGCCGATGACCCCAAGACGAAGCCTCTCTTTGTCAGACAGGTGGCTGCTCCAGGATTAACATTATAATCAGGTATAATTATGAAACGTATAATCTCAAGTGCAATCTTGTGTGTGTTCTCTCTTGCCAGCCTGTTTGCGCAGGTCAATGCTGAGGACTTCCTTCAGATCGTTTCGATGGAGTCGGAACAGGGGACACAAACCGTATTTACATCGGCAGGTATGGGTATCAGCAAGGAGGAGGCCGAGGTGAACGCCGTGAAGTCGCTCTTCTATACCTTGATGTTTCAGGGTGTCGATGGGGTCAATGGAAACAAACCTTTGGTGGTGGCTGACAATAAGGTGTACACCAATAGCTTCTTCAACCGTCAGGCACGATACAACGTGTATGTGGTAGGCTCGGAGAGGGTAGGCAAGTTCGAAAAGGTGGGCGACAGCTTCCAAGTAACGATGAAGATTACCATCCGCTTGCGTCAGTTAGTAAGCGATGTGCAGAAGAATACCAAGCCTGCGGACAAGGTGACCACCGTCACTCCTCCCGAGGGACCTGGTGGCACGGCCAACATTGCCGCCAAACCCACCATCATTGTAGTGCCCTACAAGAAGGATGGTGAGAGCTACAAGGCAATCTTGGAGAACGACTTCGATAAGCGCATCGCGGTGAGCGAGGTGAAGAAGGAGTTTGAGAACTTGGGCATCAAGACCATCGACCTCCAAGGACGTCTCGATGCTACGAATCGTGGCATGCAGTATGATGATAATATCGGTACGGCCGAGTCTAACGACAAGCAGATGCTGCTCTCTTCAGGTGCAGATGTCTATGTCATCGTAGACCTCAAGAAAGATGTCTCTGCCGAGGGCTCGCGTGTGGCACTCATCATGGAGGCTCGCGAGACTGCAAGTGGCACCATGTGGGCATCGGAGAACGGATGGACCAAGCGCTATCCGACCAGTGCCACCGACCAGTTGTGTGCCTTTGCCGTGAAGGACAACCTGCCTCCCTTCCTGGCACAGATCGAGAAGAACTATGCCAACCCCATCAATGCTGTTCTTAGAGTAGCTGTCGATGGCACATCTGCCATAACACTCTTCGATGAGTGCGACAATGGTGAGCGCATCATCGATGCCATCCAAGACTGGCTCGACCGTAATGCTCATCAAGGCGACTACCACCTGCAGGGTGAGATGGCAGAAAGCGCTATCTTCGACTATGTCATCATCCCTCGCCAAGACAAGAATGGCTATAAGATGACCACCAGCAAGTTTGCCCGTGAGTTACGTAAGCATCTCATCTCGTTGGGCGTGCAGCTCGATGGCGCTACCGGTGTACGTATCGAGGGTAATACCATCATGTTGACCATCATGTAAAATCTATCACTATGACACACAGAAAACTTTTAACATTGTGCCTGCTGATGAGTGTCTGCTTGAGCTATGCCCAAGCACCCGCTTGGGTCACCACGCACCCCGTGTCAGACAAGGAGTATGTGGGTATAGGTATGGCGTCAATGGACGATGCTGACTATGTGCAGAAGGCGACACACAATGCCTTGTCAGATATCGCATCGCAGATTGCCATCAAGGTGGAGACCAACTCATTGTTGCATACAGTAGATGTAGACGGGCACTCACGCGAGATGTTCGAGGAGAAGATACGTGGCTCACTTACCGGGTGGATTGAGGGCCACAAGCTGAAAGACTCCTACCAGTTGGGAACGACCTACTACGTGTACTACACCCTCGATAAGGCTACCTACAAGAAAAATGCCGAGGCCAAGCGAGGTGCTGCCATCCGCACGGGTATGGACTACCTCAGCAAGGGACGCGATGCTGAGCAGATGATGAATCTCGTGCAGGCTGCCCAGCTCTATGCCAAGGGCTTGGAGGCCGTGGAGCCGTGGGCATTCATGGACTTGACAGCCTATGAGAATGGTCGTCAGGTGAGCCTCTCATCAGCACTCTACAGCGCTTTCATTGGAGTGTTCTCAGGCATGGCTATCACCACTAATACGGTGCAGATTGAGGGAGAGACCTTCAAACCAGTAGCTGCACCCATCGCTGGATGCTTGTCTAAGGACGGCGTGGTGGTGCCTAATATGAAGCTCAAACTTGCTTTCGTGAAAGGTGGGGGAGATGTGTCGGAGCCTACTCAGACCGACTATAATGGTACTGCCGAGTTCTACGTTACCAATATCACCTCGAAGCAGCAAGTGCAGGAACTGCACATCAGTATCGATGATGCTTTTCTCAACACTATCCCTGAGCTGTATCGCAGCCTGGTAAAGGTAGATACTTGGCCTATGGCAAAGATTACACTGACGCTGAAGAGTGCGCCCGTGACAGCCTACCTTTACATCAATGACGATAACGACTTGGAAGGTATCGACCGTCAGATTCGTAGCCTGCTCACCAATAACTACTTCTCCTTGACCGAGGATCCCGATGCTGCAACCTGCTTCATCGATCTCTCTAGCACCATGGAGATGGGTGATGTGGTAACAGGAGGTACCTATGACCTCAATACCTGCATCTGCACCTTGGTGCTGAGGGTTTACAACAACGCAACCCAGGAACTCCTGCTCAACTATTCGGCAAATGATGTGAAGGTGTTGATACCGACCAATAAGAGTGCATCACAGGGCATAGCCATGTGTGTGAGGGAGATGATGAAACGTGTAAATCGTGACCTCCCCAAGCAATTGAAGACGCTAAATATCCAATAGTCCAACTTTAAAAAACTACCATTATGAAAAAGATTTTTTATGTGGCACTTTCATTTGTTGCCTTGTGTTTGAA
>JAFYMV010000004.1 GCA_017548225.1 Bacteroidaceae bacterium
CATCGATGGTGGCACCTCACGCGAGGTCTTCGACCGCGCTTGGCTAGATGCGCAACCTGCCGTATGGGAAAGCCCCCTCATACGCCATGTACATAGTGCAGCCCCCCTCACAATCAAGATGGATGGCTTGCATGGCATAGGTGTAGTAGAAAAAAATCATTAGTAAAAGAAATAGAAAAAGGCTGTAGTCACTCAAGTTACATTATAGCCTTTTATCATTCGCTTTTCCTTACACTATGAGAGGAATAAAATCTTAAGATTACTCGAAAAGATTAAAGCCCTTTAATCGGGGATTCTTCTTTGTCATGATTAGCAGTTCAATAAGCAATAATATAAAAGCAATCCATGCCATTACCTGAAACTGCTCATCATACTCGGAATAAACAGATGTTTCAACATCAGCTTTTGCGAGTTTGTCAATCTCTTTCTGCAATATCTTTTGGGCATTGCCGGTATTGTCAATGCGGATGTACACGCCATTGCCCGCTGCAGCAATCTCTTGACACATTGCCTCACCAAGCTTGGTTACGATAACATTACCCTCCTTGTCGCGACGAAAATCGCCCGAACGACCTGCGGGAATGGGTGAGCCCTCAAGCGAGCCTACGCCCATGACATAGACCACCATACCCTTCTCAGCTGCTGACTTGGCAGCCTCAACGGCACCTCCCTCATGATTCTCACCATCGGTGATAATGATAATGGCCTTACCCACTCCTTCGCGAGGTGTGAAACTGCGAGTAGCCATATCAATGGCAGTCTTAATATTGGTACCCTGTCGGGTGATAAGACCAGGATTAATAGACTCGAGGAATATCTTGGCAGAAATGAAATCACTTGTGATGGGCAACTGGATAAAAGCATCACCCGCAAACACAATAAGACCTACCTTATCGTCCTTGAACTCATCTACAAGACGAGAGATTATGTTCTTTGACTTTTCTAGACGGTTGGGAGCTATATCCTCGGCAAGCATCGAATTGGAGATATCAAGAGCAATGACAGTTTCAATGCCTTGACGCTTGACCGTCTCCACTTTAGAGCCAAATTGCGGGCGTGCAATGAGCAATACCACGAAACAGATAGCAACAAAGGTTATCCAAAACTTTATCTGCGGACGCTGTGCTGATACCTCAGGCATCATGGCAGACAACAATTCAGGATCGCCGTACTTATGCAAAGCACTCTTGCGACGATAACTTGCATAAAAATACATCACTACTATGACAAGCAGTAGGATATATAGGAATAGGGCGTTAGGATTTGCGAACTTAAACATGATTTACAATTTATGCATGATGACCAAAAGAAGCAAAAATATATCAATCTTCAACCAAATGCAGCTCTGGAATATTTACTGTCATCCCAATAGCTACCTTATTGAAATCAGCGATATGATTATACTTTACGATATAGGGCCATAGGCGCTTATCGCCATAATACTTGCGAGCCAACATGATGAGGGTCTCTCCGTTCTTTAACTTATGCGTTGTCAGTGTACCTCCAATGACATAATCTGTAGTGTCAGCAATGGTGATATCTCTAATATCTTTCTCAGACAACGATTTTGGGATAGCCAAAAAAGAAGCATCAACCTTGACAACAGGATTTACCTCCTTGACGGGTATCATATTGACTGGAACGATGGTATCTAAGTCTTCAAGCATTACATCATCAACCTCCGACACAGTTGTCGTCGTGGTGGTCGTCGTAGCAGTAATAGTAGGTTCCGATTGTGTTTCTACCGAATCGATGGTTACATCCACTTTCAACACCTCATTACCCCACTCTGCTCCAAGTACCTCTTGCAAATTGGGATTTACCACAATGTCGCTATGCTCTTCCATCATATCTTGGTATGACTGTTTTTTCAAGGTATACCAATAGTAAAGAGCCCCTGCAGAGCAAAGCAACAACAATATGAACAATACACAACCGCATCCGCGACGCTTCTTGCCTTGTGCTTGGGGCTGAGATTGGACTTCGTTAGGCGAAGAGGCGGATGCCTCTTCTATCTCTACAGGCTCATCACCAGCAACGGCTTCTGCTTGAGGGAGCTGCACAGCATCATCGGCATAAAGTTCTGATATTGGGGTAACCTCCACCACTGAAGCTTCGGCAGGCTGCTCAGACGACTCTTCTACAGATTCTTGAGCGACCGCTTCTATATGTTCATCTATAGAGTCTTCAGCAGACTCCACAGCCGGCACAACCTCTTCCACAACCTCGACCTCTTCAGTAGCCACGACCTCTTCAGAAACCCCTTCTACGATTTCCGCCACATCTTTCACATCTTTCACATCCTCAACCTCCTCAACACATTCGTTTTCCTCTGCTTCATCCTCCGACTCGACAGATGCCTCATCAGCAGGGAAAGCATCATTGAGTTCTGTTGGTTCAAAATGTGCGAAGGGGCGATTTATCAACTCCTTCATGGCGCTATCAGGAGTAAAGGTTACTTTGGTATGTCCTTTAATAACGATGCGCTCGCCCGTATTTACATCCACACTGCTTCGTTCGCCCATCTCCGCCAGCTTAAAGGCACCTAACCCCTTAATTTTTACTATACCATCTTCTTGCAATCCCTTCTCTATAGTCTCTACAAAAAGACGCAAAAAATCATCGGCAACACCATTCGCGATATCGCTCTTTGCTGCCAACTCTTCAGCTATATTGTTCAGAAAAATCTTTCCCATGAAATACTACAAAGAATTACTCGGCATTAAACTTTTCCTTTAACACATTGCTCTGCCTAAACCCAAGCACCAACTTGGGAGGGATAAGATATCTCTTTCCGGTGGTTGGATTTACCGACACACGCTCCATCTTCTTCTTGACCTCGAAGGTGCCAAATGAAGTTATACATACCGCATCGTCTTGCAAGAAATGCTCTTCAAGCACTTTAAGCGTGTCATTTATCAACTTTGTTGTAGTGCCAACTGGCTGATTTGTCTGTTTAGACAACTCATTGATAAATTCCTTATTGTTCATAGCTTACCTTTATATATATAGTAACTGAAGGGAGATTACAAACATTCACTCCAAACCTCATCTCACCTTACCATACAAATCAAACTCATCTGCAGATGTAATCTCGACCATATAGTACTGTCCGATCTCTACATCATTCTCTTCCTTGAGCAACAACACTTCGGGATCCACTTCAGGAGAGTCATACTGGGTGCGACCAATGTAGTAATTGCCCTCTTCGCGATCGACAACCACCTGCATAGTCTTGCCGATGCTCGCTGCACTGACCTCTTCAGCGACGCGTTGTTGTACACGCATCAGCAGCCCCAAGCGAGCTTGCTTGGTTTCGTCATCAATATCATCGGCATAGTGCTCAGCCGCATATGTACCTTCCTCTTCAGAGTAAGCAAAAGCACCCATACGCTCAAACTTCATATCCTTGACAAACTGCACCAACTCGTTGAATTCCTCGTCGGTTTCGCCAGGGAATCCCACCATCAGCGTGGTACGCAGATAGATGCCCGGCACCTCACGACGAATAGCTTGTAGCAACTCAATAGTCTCCTCTTTACCAATATTGCGGCGCATACGCTTCAGCACACCAGTGCTCACATGCTGCAAGGCGATATCAAGGTATTTGCATACATTGTCGCGTTCGCGCATCACACGCAGCAAGTCCATCGGGAAATGGGTAGGATATCCATAGTGTAGGCGTATCCACTTGACACCTTCTACATCAGAGATGCGTTCAACAAGCTCTGCTATAGACTGCTTCTTATAGAGATCAACACCATAGTATGTCAAATCTTGCGCAATGAGTTGTATCTCTGTTACCCCCTTACTCACGAGCAGGCGCACCTCCTCGACAATGTCCTCCATAGGACGACTCACATGACGGCCGGTGATGATAGGTATAGCGCAATAAGCACAAGTACGATCACATCCTTCAGAGATCTTCACATAAGCATAGTGGCTCGGAGTAGTAAGCACGCGATCTAAAGAATAAGCCTCTTTCGACAGTGCCTCTTCGCCTTTGAGATTTTCTACAATCTTGTCCCAATCAAACTTACCATAATAACCATCTACTTGAGGAATCTCTTCACCCAATTCGGCCATATAGCGTTCTGAAAGGCAACCCATCACAAACACTTTGCGTACACGACGCTTGGCTTTCAGCGCGCACACCTCAAGAATCATATTGATAGACTCTTCCTTGGCATCACCAATAAAGCCACAGGTATTGATTACCACAAATTCTCCCCTCACTTGCTCAGGGTTATGACGCATGGTATAGCCATTCACTTCGAGCATCTTCATCAATCTCTCCGAGTCAACCAAGTTCTTTGAGCAACCGAGAGTGATTACATCTATTTGATTTTTAACCATATTTCAGGAGTTATCTTTGGCGTCGAACGCGTTGTATCAAGAAATCGTTAGAACAATGAATCCACAAATTCAGTCTTGTTGAATGGTTGGAGATCATCGATACCCTCACCCAAACCAACATAACGCACGGGAATCTTAAATTGGTCAGAAACGCCGATAACCACACCACCTTTGGCCGTACCATCAAGCTTGGTGATAGCCAAAGCAGTTACTTCGGTAGCGAGTGTAAACTGACGAGCCTGCTCAAAAGCATTCTGTCCGGTAGAGCCATCAAGCACCAACAACACTTCGTTGGGCGCATAGTCAACTACCTTCTTCATCACATTCTTAATCTTCGTGAGCTCATTCATCAAGCCCACCTTATTGTGCAAGCGACCAGCAGTATCAATAATCACTACATCGGCATCATTAGCAACAGCCGATTTCAGGGTATCAAAAGCTACAGAAGCGGGGTCAGCACCCATCTTCTGCTTGATGACGGGCACATCGGCACGACGGCCCCACTCCACCAACTGCTCCACGGCAGCAGCACGGAAGGTATCGGCAGCACCGAGGTATACTTTCAAACCAGCCTTTTTAAACTGGTGGGCCAACTTTCCAATGGTTGTGGTCTTACCCACACCATTCACACCCACCACCATAATCACATAGGGACGCTTGGCATCATCAGGAATAGCGAATCCTTCTGTATTTGTTGTCTCATTCTCGGTAAGCAGTGCAGCAATCTCATCCTTAAGGAGAGCATTGAGTTCATTAGTCGTTACATACTTATCGCGCGCCACACGCTCCTCGATGCGCTTGATAATCTTCAAAGTTGTTTCTATACCAACATCAGAAGTTATCAATGCCTCTTCCAAGTTGTCGAGTACTTCATCATCCACCTTTGATTTACCCGCTATTGCACGAGTAATCTTTCCCAATACGCTTTCCTTTGACTTTGACAATCCTTTGTCGAGTACCTCTTTCTTATCCTTCGAAAAAAACGAAAAAAATCCCATAAGTATATAGTAATTCAATTATTTTGCAAAATTAGTGCAAGCCGAGAGAAATGCCAAATCTCAACGAGTAAATATAGAGAAATTGCTTGCATTTTCTCTATTGCGCGAGGAAGAGATTCAATAAATTAAATTTATTTGAGCATTTCCGAGGCGCAGCCTAATTTCAACGACTCGCTAAAATTAGTGCAAGGCGAGAGAAATACCAAATCTCAACAAGTAAAAGCAGAGATTCAGCAAAATTATCTGTTAGGATATTTCCAAAGTAAAAGAAACGAAGCAACTCTAATCGACAACCTGTCCCCTCTTCACAACTATCGTGTGTAGCATCTCAGGGCATAAGTAACGCTGTGCCAGTTGTTGCAAGCGAACACTATCAGTCGTATTAATAGCATCAATCGTATGCTCAATATGTGTTTGCGGCAAGCCGAGATGTTCCATGAAGATATAGGCATCGGTAAGCGAGAAGGCACTCTCGTAGTTGCGACAAATCTCGCCAGTCATATAATTTCGCACCATACGCAACTCATCATCAGGTACAAGTTCCGTTTGCAAACGACGCATCTCCTTATGTACTTCATCAATCACCTCCTCAGCCTTGCCCGCCTGCGCCTCACAATGCACCATAAAGAGCACTTGTGGAGTATTGGTAACAAGGTCAGCACCAATATGATAGGTATACCCTTTAGCTTCGCGCACATTCTTCATCAAACGACTGCCAAAGTAGCCACCCAACACAGTAGTAAGCACACGCGTAGAAAGATAGTCAGGATCATTTACATCCATCAGCAAACAACCCAACCGAATACTATCCTGTACCGCATCTCTGAGTTCAATAATTTGAGGCTCACGAATCGATTTTGACTGGGTATCATGAATTGCCAATTCCTTTCCATCGACAAGTCGCCTTTCATGCTGCGTAGTACCCCACTCTGCATCACCAAAAAGCGATTCCACATGGGTAAGCAGTTCATCATCGACATCACCAGACAGGTATATCTGACATGTGCGCGAGCCATAGTAGCGATGATAATAATCCACCACATCAGCAACTTGCAAAGTGTCAAAATCTTCAAGGTTGGCCTGCATGCCACAGGGGTGCGCATCACCATAGATACTCCGCCTCAATGCACGCATAGCCTGCACATCACCCTTCTGTAGGTTTACCATGAGTTGCGCCTTGTTGTTGTTACAAACAGTACGAAACTGTCCTTCATCAAAAGAAGGCTCGGTGAGCATACGCTGCACCAGTTCCATGGTAGCTAGAAAATGCTTCTTAAGCGTATAGAGAGTGACAAAGGTACGATTCATGGCCACACTGAGTTCAAGCCATGCCCCGTAGTAGTCGAGACGCTCGGCAAAGGCAGCTGCTGTATATCCTCGACACCCTTCACGCAACATACGGCATGCAAAGAGCGCCTGCAACTTGCGTGCTTGCAGAAACTGTCCTGCGGCGAAGACAAAATCTATTCGCACCGCATCCAATCCATCCGCCTCTATTATATATAAAGGTATCCCATTACGCATGACACGCTTTGCGGGTTTGCGAAAAGCGAATTGCGTAGGCTGGATGGGTGGCGGCGTAGTGCGATCAAGCATATGAGATCAAATTAGAATCCAAACGATTCATCCAACTGATGCTCCTCTACAAAGTTGTTTATCACACTCTGCTGAGCGCATGGATTAAAGTCTTCAGGGATATTGAATTTTTCTTCCTGCGAGTAGCCAAGAGACTCATCAGCATACACCTTCTGCATGTAAAGTGCCCAAATGGGAAGCGCCATTGAGGCTCCTTGTCCATCGCTCATGCTGGTAAAGTGAATATCACGGTCATCACCACCTACCCAGCATCCACTTACAAGCGAAGGGGTATAACCCATAAACCAACCATCAGCATTCTCATTGGTGGTACCTGTTTTACCTGCAATATCGGCTGTAAATTTGTAGAGGAAACGCAAGCGACGACCCGTACCCTCATCGATAACCGCCTTCATCATGTCAATCATCTTATATGAGCTCTCCTTACTGATCACCTCGTGAGTCTTGGGCGAGAAGGTAGCTACGATATTACCCTCATTATCTTCGATACGAGTAACGAAGAGCGGTTCGGTACGGATACCATTGTTGGGGAATGCGGTATAAGCTCCTACCATCTCACCAACCGAGATATCGCACGGACCAAGACATAGCGAAGGAACGGGCTGTACATCCTGGTTGCGTATACCAAACTGGTGGATCAATCGTTTGAAGGCATACGGATTAAGTTTGCTCATCAAGTATGCAGAGATCCAGTTGTTTGAGCGCGACAGTCCCCAACGCAAGTCAACGATCTTACCATAATCATCCTTGCTTCCTGTATTGCGCGGCACCCATATCTGTCCGTCTTCGGTAAGAATCGTTTGCTCCACATTGCGAGTCTGATCACAAGGAGAGAATCCATTCTCCATTGCCAAAGTATAGAGATAAGGTTTGATAGTAGAGCCTACCTGGCGGCGCCCCACCATAGCCATATCATACTGGAAATGAGTATACTCAGGGCCACCTACATATGCCTTTACATGACCGGTAACGGGGTCCATTGACATAAATCCCGTACGCAAGAAATGCTTATAGTATCGAATTGAGTCCATAGGCGACATGATAGTGTCGCGATTGCCAGTATAGGCGAATAGGTTCATCTCGCGCTTCACATCGAACGAGTCTCGTATGGCCGTATCCGTATATCCCGCCTTCTTCATGCTACGATAGCGGTCGGTCTGCTTCATGGCGCGCACGAGCAGCGTCTCTATCTCACTAGGCTTCAAGTTGTCGTAAGGAGCGTTCGCGCGTCCTTTCTTACTCTTAAAGAAGCGCGGCTGCAAATATTTCTTAATATGCTCATCGACAGCTTCCTCTGCATATTGCTGCATGCGCGAGTCGATAGTAACATGTATTTTCAAGCCATCAGTGTAGAGGTTATAGTGCGATCCATCTTTCTTCACATTTTTGTTACACCACCCGTAGAGCGGATTGGTAGCCCAGTCGATAGAGTCTTCGTAGAATTTCTGCATCTGCCATCCGCGATAGTTCTTCCTTACAGGCTCTTTGGCAGTGAGCACTCCACGCAGATATTCACGGAAATAAGGCGCTGGTCCCTGCTTATGATCCACAGGACGATAGTGGAGCACAAGAGGAGTCTGTTGCAATGAGTCGAGCTCGGCACGAGTAAGACACCCGTTCTTTTCCATCTGAGAGAGCACTACATTGCGGCGTACTCGAGTCTTTTCCGCACGGCGTCTGGGGTTATACAATGACGAGTTTTTACACATACCCACCAAAGTGGCCGCCTCCTCTATAGAAAGTTCTTTAGGCTCTTTAGAGAAATAGGTATTTGAGGCCGTTTTGATACCGATGGCATTATTACCGAAGTCATACTTATTGAGATACATGGTCAATATCTCTTCTTTGGTATAATACTTTTCCAATTTCACAGCAATGACCCATTCGATAGGTTTCTGGAACAAACGCTCCACCTTACTGTCCGCCACTTCGGTATAAAGCTGCTTGGCCAACTGCTGAGTGAGCGTACTACCACCACCCGAGTTGCTCTGACGCAAAACACCAGTTTTCACAATAGCACGCAACAAAGCGCGCAAGTCAATACCCGAATGCTCCGTGAAGCGCACATCCTCGGTGCTGATAAGTGCTTTAATAAGCGCTGGTGAAAGCTCATCATAATCGGTCCATACACGATTCTCTCTACTGTACGAGTAGGTGCTGAGCAACTTGCCGTCTGCCGAAATGATTTGCGTTGCAAACTTGTAATTCGGGTTTTCCAATTCCTCGACGGGAGGTACAAACCCGATCCATCCTTTCGTAATGGAATAAAACACCATGAACACAGCGATGAGTCCCACCGCCAGCATACCCCACAGGGCGTATATCAACTTCTTCAACATAAGCATTATGTTATTTCAATCTGCAAATGTAGTGCAAAAAATCGATTTATCGAACATTATGCCACCAACTTGTCTTGCAAAGCAAGAGAAATATCGCATTAGACGAGAGAAAAAGCATTTTTATTTGCAGTTTTCCGAGCCACAACCTAATTTTGTAGCCGTTATTGTTGTAAAGGGAATGATATATCCTAATAATTTTGAGCAGAAGATAGGTTTTGACCAGATACGCCACCTCCTCAATGGCCGTTGCTTGAGTACATTGGGCAAGGACAAGATAGAAGAGATGCAGTTCTCGGCCGAAAGTGATGAGGTGATACGACGATTGGATGAAGTGGCTGAGTTCGTACGCATCATCCAAGAAGAGGATACATTCCCCTACCAACATTTCTTCGATGTGCGCCCAGCCTTACATAGAGCAAGCATTGTGGGCATGTATATGGACGAAGGTGAACTGTTTGACCTACGCCGCTCACTCGACACGATAAGCCAGATTATCCAATTCTTCCGCAGAGAAGAGGATGAGCCCAGCAAGTATCCCAATCTGGAAGATCTTGCCTCGGGAGCACAAGCCTTCCCTACCCTCATCCGCCGCATCGATGGCATCGTCAGCAAGTTCGGTAAGATTAAGGACAATGCCTCACCAACATTGGCCAACATACGCCGCGAACTGGCAGCCACCACAGGCAGCATATCTCGCACACTCAACTCCATACTGCGCTCAGCACAAGCCGAAGGCATTGTCGACAAGGATGTGAATCCTACCGTACGCGATGGACGCCTAGTAATCCCCGTAGTGCCAGCCCTTAAACGCCGCATCAGAGGTATTGTGCACGATGAGTCGGCCACAGGAAAGACCGTATTTATCGAGCCCGCCGAAGTGGTGGAGGCCAACAACCGCATCCGAGAACTGGAGGGTGAGGAGCGCCGCGAGGTGATACGCATACTCACCGAGTTTACCAATGAGGCGCGCCCACAGATCCCCGAGATATTAGAGTCCTACTCATTCCTTGCCGAGATAGACTTTATCCGCGCCAAGGCACTCACCGCCATCGACATGGATGCCATACGCCCCGAGCTATGCGACCATCCACACATTGATTGGGTAGAAGCCGAGCACCCTTTGCTCCGCATCACATTGGCCAAGCACCACAAGAAGGTAGTGCCGCTCGACATCAAGTTGAGCAACGAGCAGCGCATCCTCATCATATCAGGTCCCAATGCGGGCGGTAAGTCCGTATGTTTGAAGACTGTCGGCCTGCTACAATACATGTTGCAATGCGGTATGCTCATCCCTCTGAAGCGAGCCAGTCGCGCAGGCATCTTCCGCAGCATATTCATTGACATCGGTGACGAACAAAGCATCGAGGATGACCTCAGCACCTATAGCAGCCACCTGCTCAACATGAAGAATATGATGCGCGAAGCCAATAGTCACAGCCTTATCCTCATCGACGAGTTTGGCAGTGGTACCGAGCCGCTCATCGGAGGCGCCATAGCCGAAGCAGTGCTCCGCCGTTTCAACGACAAGCGCGCCTATGGTGTCATCACCACACACTACTCTAACCTGAAGCAGTTTGCCGACAGCCACAAAGGCGTGGTCAATGGAGCCATGCTCTACGACCGTCACTTGATGCAAGCCCTCTACCAACTACAGATAGGCAACCCCGGCAGTTCATTTGCCGTAGAGATAGCTCGCAAGATAGGCCTTCCCGAAGAGGTTATCGCCGATGCCTCAGAGATTGTAGGCAGCGAATATATACAGTCCGACAAATATCTGCAGGACATCGTTCGCGACAAGCGCTATTGGGAGACCAAGCGCCAGAACATACGCCAAAAAGAGAAACAACTCGAGAACCTCATCGCCCAATACGAAGGCGAGATGGAGGAACTCAAGAAATCACGCAAGAGTGTCATCCGCGAGGCCAAAGAGGAGATGAAACAGTTGCTCCAAGAATCTAACGCACGCATCGAGAACACCATACGCACCATCAAGGAAGCACAAGCCGAGAAGACCCAAACCCGCCAGGCACGCCAAGAGTTAGCCGAATGGCGCGAAACCATCACCGACAACAGTGCCGACGAATACGAAGCACGCATACAGCGCAAGATGGAGCAGCTAAGGGCACGACAGGAGCGCAAGAAATTGAAAATTGAAAATTCGAAATTGAAAAATGGCACTGCTGCAAACACCCAACAAGCAAGAGAACCGGAGGGCAATAATTCTCAATTTTCAACTTTCAATTTTCAATTTGAGGTTGGCTCCCTTGTCCGCATCAAGGGTCAGCAGACCATCGGCACCATTGAGCAGATAAACGGCAAGAATGCTACGGTAACCTTCGGCATGATGCGCACCGTGACCAAGCTATCCAAGTTGGAGCCATCCACGCAGGAGGCAGCACGCCAACAGGAGGCCGAGCGTCCCCGTGCCTACACCTTCTTGAGCAAGGAGACACAAGAGAATATCTCGGAACGCCGTCTGCACTTCAAACAAGATATTGATGTGCGCGGCATGCGTGGCGAAGAAGCCCTACAAGCCGTCACCTATTACATTGACGATGCTGTATTGTTAGGCATGCCCCGAGTACGCATACTACATGGCACAGGCAACGGCATACTGCGCACCCTCATCCGCCAATACCTGCAAGCAAACCCGGCCGTAGCCAGCTGTCGTGACGAACATGTACAATTTGGCGGAGCCGGAATAACAGTCGTTGAACTGAGTTAAGCGCTAAAAAAATAGTAAATAGTAAAATAGTAAATAGACATGATGAACATTACTTTTGTAGACATTATCGAATTCATCGGCACCTTCGCCTTTGCAATCAGTGGTATCCGCCTGGCTTCAGCCAAGCAGTTCGACCTCTTTGGAGCCTTCGTAGTAGGTCTCGTCACCGCCATCGGTGGTGGTACCATCCGCGACCTCCTGCTCGATGTGACACCCTTCTGGATGAGCAACAGCATTTACCTTATCATTACCGCCTTGGCCTTGCTTTGGGTGATGATTTTCAGCAAGTATCTGGTAAGAATGGACAACACTTTCTTTATCTTCGACGCCATAGGTCTTGCCCTCTTCGCTGTTGTAGGTATACAGAAGACCCTTGACGCCGGATACCCCCTTTGGGTGGCTACCATCATGGGTACCTTTACCGGTGCCGCGGGCGGTGTGCTGCGTGATGTCTTCATCAACGAGATACCCCTTATCTTCCGCAAAGACATCTATGCTATGGCCTGCGTGATGGGCGGCTTTGCCTACTGGGTATGTGGCCGTTTGGCTTGCGACCCCATCGTTACACAAATATCATGTGGTGTATGCGTATTCCTCGCCCGAGTATTGGCGGTGAAATTCCATATCAGTCTGCCCACGCTGAAAGGTGAGGAGAGACATCACCAAAAGTAATGGCAGGAATTTACATCCATGTCCCCTTTTGTCAGAGTAGATGCGCCTATTGCGACTTCTACTCTACTACCCTACTCGCTCACCGCAAAGCCTATGTCGACACCGTATGCCGCGAACTCCATCATCGGCAACCCGAGCTACAGGGCGAAGCCATCAGCACCATCTACTTTGGTGGCGGCACACCCTCGACACTAAGCATTGAGGAGCTAAAGAAAATCCTAGAGCCTCTAATAAATCTAGAAAATCTAGACAACACGAGCCCCGAGATTACCCTCGAAGCCAACCCCGACGACCTCACTGAGGAGTATGTGCAAGGATTGCGTACACTCCCCATCAACCGAGTGAGCATAGGCATCCAATCCTTCCACGACCGCACACTGCGTCTCGTGGGCCGTCGCCACACCGCACAGGAGGCTATCGATGCCGTACACCGTTTGCAGCGTCATGGACTTACCAACATCAGCATCGACCTCATCTACGGTCTGCCAGGAGAGACCATCGACGACTGGTCATACAATCTCGACCAAGCCGTAGCACTTGGCGTAAAGCACATATCAGCCTATCACCTCACCTATGAGGAAGGCACCCGACTATGGCGCATGCAAGAGCAAGGCCTCGTAACCCCCATCGGCGAAGAACAGAGCGTAAAGTCCTTCGAGCTGCTAAGAGAAAAATTTCTTGCTGCAGGCTTCGAGCATTACGAGATATCCAACTTCGCCCTACCGGGCTGCTACTCACGCCACAACAGCAGCTATTGGCAAGGTATCAAATATATAGGTATAGGCCCTGGCGCACACTCCTACGACGGATGCAACCGCCGATGGAATCTCGGCAACCTTGCCGACTATATCGCCACCCCCCAAGGAGAAGATGTGCCGCACGAGACCGAGCACCTGACCACCGACGAGCACTACGATGAGCGTATCATCACCGAGCTTCGTACTGCACTCGGCATCGACCTTACCAAGCTACAAGCCGACTTTGGCGAGCCATACCACACCCACTGCATGCGTTGCGCTGCACCCTACATCAAGCGAGGACAATTGATACACACCGAAGACAACCGTTTGTGCCTCACCCCCGAGAGCATACTCGTCAGCGATGCCATCATGCGCGATTTGCTCTTTTGAGGCAGGTTGCATAAAATCTCGCAGAAAAAATATCCACATCTTGCCGATTTTCCCAAAAGATTTTTTAACTTTGCGTTTCGTATAGAGAGTAACTAACCATAGTATGGACGACAGTTATATATCGAATGAAACAGGTAAAGCCCAAAAAGTTTCTGGGACAGCACTTTCTGAAAGACCTCTCCATAGCGAAGGCCATAGCAGACACTGTCGACAAGCATCCCTCACTGCCCATCCTTGAGGTGGGTCCTGGTATGGGTGTACTTACCCAATACCTTATCACTAAAGACCGTATCGTTGATGTTGTGGAGATTGACTATGAGTCAGTCGCCTATCTCCATGAGAACTACCCGCAACTAGAAGGTCACATCATCGAGGACGATTTTCTCAAAATGAGTCTTGACAAGTTGTTTGACGGCAGCCCCTTTGTGCTCACCGGCAACTATCCCTACAACATATCTAGTCAGATATTCTTCAAGATGCTCGACAACAAGGATCGCATCCCCCTGTGCACAGGTATGATACAGCGCGAGGTAGCACAGCGCTTGGCAGCCCCTCCAGGCAGCAAGACCTATGGTATCTTGAGCGTATTGGTGCAGGCATGGTACGATGTAGAGTACCTTTTCACGGTCAGCGAAGGCGTGTTCAACCCTCCTCCAAAGGTAAAGAGCGCCGTTATCTCCATGCGCCGCAACGAGGTCACCGATTTGGGATGCGACGAAGCGTTGTTCAAGAATGTGGTGAAGACCACCTTCAACCAACGCCGCAAGACCTTGCGCAACTCCATCAAGCCCCTCGTGCCAGCCGGACATCCTATACTGGCCGATGAGATATTCAACAAACGCCCCGAGCAGCTCTCCGTAGCCGACTTCATCGGACTGACGAATATGGTGGCTGAGGCAAGGGAGAAAGATAGAGTTAAACAAGGAGAGTTTTAAGTGGATGTTCGGAGCACTCTGAGTTCTCTGAGTTCTCCAAAAAGAAAAGCTATGAAAGATTCCGTAATCCTGACACGCGAATATATCGAGATGATAGACCAACTCGTTGCAGAGAAGAATGCCGACGAGTTGAAGGTGCGCCTTGCCGAGATGCACCCTGCCGACATCGCCGAGATGTGCGACGACATGTCTATCGAAGATGCCCGCTACATATACCACCTGCTCGACGGAGAAGATGCAGCCGATGTGCTCATCGAGATGGATGAGGACGCCCGTAACGAGTTGCTCGAGGATCTCCCCTCAGAGACCATCGCCAAGAAGTTTGTCGACTACATGGACACGGATGATGCCGTAGACATCATTCGTGACATGGACGAAGAGAAGCAAGAAGAGGTGCTTGCCCACATCGAAGACATTGAGCAGGCAGGCGACATCGTAGACCTCTTGAAGTACGATGAAGACACCGCCGGTGGTATCATGGGTACGGAGATGGTGATTGTGAATGAGAACTGGTCCATGCCCGACTGCTTACGCGAGATGCGCCTGCAAGCCGAAGACCGCGACGAGATATACAATGTATATGTCGTCGACGACGAAGAGCGCCTACAAGGTGTGTTCCCCTTGAAGAAGATGATCACCAACCCTTCGGTATCCAAGGTAAAGCATGTGATGGACAAGGACCTCATCAGCATCCATGTAGACACCCCTGTAGAAGAGGTGGTACAGCTCATCGAGAAGTACAACCTCGTGTCAGTGCCCGTCATAGACAGCATAGGCCGCCTTGTAGGTCAGATTACCGTCGACGATGTCATGGACGAGATGCGTGAGCTCGCCGAGCGTGACTACCAGTTGGCTTCGGGTCTTTCGCAAGATGTAGAGAGTGACGACAGCGTATTCAAGCAGACCCGCGCCCGTCTTCCCTGGCTACTCATCGGTATGGTGGGCGGACTAGGCACTTCGGCTATCCTCGGTCTGTTCGATGGCGTGTTTGCCTCCTACCCCGAGATGGCCCTCTTCATCCCGCTGATTGGTGCTACGGGAGGTAATGTCGGTACGCAAGCTTCAGCTATCGTCGTGCAAGGCTTGGCCAACAACTCGCTCGACATCAGCAATACCGGCCGTCAGATTATAAAAGAGTCTCTCGTATCGCTCATCAATGCCGCCATCATCTCCCTTGCCGTATTCGGCTACAACTGGTGGCGCTATGGCATGGGCTCCCCCGCCACCTATTCAGTGAGCATGTCACTCTTCTGCGTAGTGATGTTTGCCGCACTGTTCGGCACCTTCGTACCCATGACTTTGGAGAAACTCAAGATAGACCCCGCCATCGCTACGGGTCCCTTTATCTCGATCACAAACGACATCATCGGTATGCTCATCTACATGGGCATCACCGTATGGTTGGCATAGATTCAGAAAAAGTAATCTTACGGCAAACCTTCTTATAATAGAAGGTAAAGGATATATGGCTAATTATCCGTAATTAGAGCTTAAACAATCTAACGTTCTGCACGCATAGGATTACTCAAGAAGTCCGCATAAGAGAGGCGTATGCCTTCTTCGAGTTCGGTACGATATTTCCAACCAAGTCTTTCAGCCTTCGACACATCGAGAAGTTTGCGTGGTGTGCCATTGGGCTTTGAGGTATCCCAAAGTATTTCACCTGTATAGCCTATAACTTTGGCCACTAGTTCAGTGAGCGCCTTAATGGAAATCTCTTTACCCGTACCCGCATTGACCGTTTCATTACCACTATAATTGTTCATCAAGAACACGCATAGGTTAGCAAGGTCATCCACATAGAGAAACTCTCGCAAAGGTGTACCATCGCCCCAACAGGTCACTGAAGTGAGCCCTGCCTCTTTAGCTTCATGAAAGCGACGGATGAGAGCAGGCAACACATGGCTATGCGTAGGATGATAGTTGTCATTGGGGCCATAGAGATTGGTAGGCATCACGCTGATATAGTCAGTACCATATTGGCGGTTCAGATACTCGCAATACTTCAATCCCGATATCTTTGCCAATGCATAAGCCTCATTAGTCGGCTCCAATGACGAGGTCAGCAAACAACTCTCGGGCATAGGTTGTGGTGCCAGGCGCGGATAGATGCACGAAGAGCCGAGAAACAGGAGCTTCGTACACCCATTCTGCCAAGCGGCATGAATGACATTCATCTCGAGCATCATATTATCATACATAAAGTCGGCCAGTGCACTCTGATTGGCAACAATTCCCCCCACCTTAGCCGCAGCCAGGAACACATAGTCGGGGCGTTCCTCTGCAAAGAATTTTTCCACCTGTTCTTGACGGCAGAGGTCAAGTTCGGCATGCGTACGAGTAATGATATTCGTGTAGCCCTGCTGCTGTAATTCGCGTATGATGGCTGATCCCACCATGCCGCGATGCCCGGCTACATATATCTTACTATCCTTCTTCATAATTTTCAATTACTTTACAATACCCTTTTCCAAGTACTCTACCAAGTTGGTAGTGATATGCTCACTGGCGCGCTCCACTGCCACCTTTGCCATATCAGCGTCAACCATAATCTTTACCAGGTCTTCAAAAGTCGTTTTCTGCGGATTCCATCCGAGCTTTTCGCGCGCCTTTGAGGGGTCTCCCCAGAGGTTTACCACATCGGTAGGGCGGAAGAAGTCGGGCGACACCTCGATGAGCACTCGTCCCGTAGCCTTGTCGATACCCTTCTCGTCAACTCCCTCTCCCACAAATTCGAGTTCAATCCCCACATGCTTGAAGGCACAGTAACAGAAGTCGCGTACCGAGTGTTGTACACCAGTAGCGATGACAAAATCTTCCGGCTTATCGTTCTGCAACATCAGCCACATGCACTCCACATAGTCCTTTGCATAGCCCCAGTCGCGCAACGAAGACAGGTTACCCAAATAGAGTTTATCCTGCTTTCCCTGTGCTATGCGAGCCGCTGCAAGCGTAATCTTACGCGTCACAAAGGTCTCGCCACGGCGCTCACTCTCGTGATTGAAGAGGATACCCGAGCAGCAAAACATGTTATACGCCTCGCGATACTCCTTTACTATCCAGTGTGCATAGAGCTTAGCAACGGCATAGGGGCTATACGGATGGAACGGAGTGTTCTCATTCTGTGGCACCTCCTCCACCTTACCATAGAGTTCAGAGGTTGATGCTTGGTATATATGACAGGTATCGGCCAATCCGCAAAGGCGTACAGCTTCGAGCACGCGGAGTACACCCGTAGCGTCCACATTGGCCGTAAACTCGGGCGAGTCAAAACTCACCTGCACATGGCTCTGTGCCGCGAGATTGTATATTTCATCGGGGCGCACCTTACTGATGACCTGTATGAGACTTAACGAATCACCCAAGTCAGCATAGTGCAAATGAAAGTTGGGGTTACCCTCTAGATGAGCGATACGCTCACGAAAGTCCACCGATGAGCGACGAATGGTACCATGCACATCGTAGCCCTTACTTAATAAGAATTCAGACAGAAACGAGCCGTCTTGACCGGTAACACCGGTTATCAATGCTTTTTTCATAATTGTTTTTTTAGGAGTGAAGGAGTAAAGACAACACCTTTGACTATGAATAACTCCGCTAACGGAACTAGCGTCTTCACTCCTGAGCGAAACGAAAACGCCTTCACTCCCAATTCAGAATTCATAATTCAAAATTCATAATCCCCCCACCTTGCTCCAGTCCCAGTCGAAGCGTTCGATATCCTCCTCGATGAGCGGGTTACCCATCTGCACCTCGATGAAGGTAAGTTCGGTGAGCGCTTTGATAGAGTGATAGTGCTCCACAGGGATAATCACCGTATCGCCTGCCTTGACGCGTCGTGCCTCACCATCGAGCACAAAGATACCCTCGCCCTCGACAAATGTCCACACCTCAGTGCGGTGGTGATGTATCTGATATGAGATATACTTACCCGGATGCAGCGTGATGCTCTTGGTAAGCGAGTGCGAGCCGTCGGCATAGCGGGCATCGTCGAGCACGCGATAGGTACCCCAGCGGCGCTCCTCAAACATGGGGCGCATGTGTATAGGGTCTACATACTGCTTGATGTACTCTGACGACTGCTTGCCACACACGAGTATACCATCGTGCCCGGCAGCCACCACCACATTCTTCACACCATCACACACCACAGGTAGACTCAATTCGTTAATGACGGTACTACCCTCCACATCGCGGCCGAGTATCACATTACCCATAGCATGAGCAGGCAACTCTCTCACTAGTGCCTTCCAGTCGCCCAAATCCTTCCATTTACCGTCGAAGGGCACCATGACCACTGACGAAGCCTTCTCGGCCACCTCGTAGTCGAAACTTATCTTAGGCAACTCGCCATAGCGTTCGCGCAGTTCGGCAAAGTCGTGCGTCGGCACATAGCGCGCCGCAAGGTCCATCATATAGCCCATGCGGAAGGCAAACACGCCCCCATTCCAGTGAGCCCCCTTCCCCATCAGTTCCTGCGCCTTCTTCTCGGTAGGTTTCTCGATGAAATGCTCTACCTTCATGTATGATGCGCCCTCGCCAGCCGTAGCGGGCAATACATAGCCAAAGTCTGCTGAGGCATGCTTGGCAGGCACACCCATCAGCACCAGGTCGGCTACATCCTGTTCTACGAATTCTACCATTTTGGCCACCACATCAAAGTATCGCGCCTCAGTATAGGTATCGCAAGGCATCACCAGCACCACCTCATCGCGCGAGCACCCCTTCTGCGATGCCAGATATGCTACAGACAAGGCAATGGCGGGAAATGTCTCCCGACGCTCAGGCTCGGTAACGACATCCACCTTACCGCCCAACTGCGTCTCTATGAAGTCGCGTTGCGAAGCGCTGGTGGCGATAATTATCGAAGCTTCCAATGCCGACTCACCTATCTGGCGCACCACGCGTTGCACCATCGACTCCTTCTTTCCATCAGGGTCTTGCAGCAATTGTAAGAACTGCTTTGAGCGTGTACTATTTGACAAGGGCCACAGGCGCTTACCCGATCCACCCGAGAGTAATATGATTTGCATAAACTGTATTCTACTTCTTTAATAATTGGCGAAGGTACAAAAAACAAGCGAGATTACCACAGAATACTATAGATTTTGATTTTTTTAAGAAGATAATATAAGAGTGAGTAAGCAACGATATTACTACCTTATTTGTTCTCCTTATCGCTATCATACACTATAAATTCCCCATAGCGTGTGATGCCTTCGGCGCGGATATGAAGATGTTTTGCGCGAGCATTATTGTAGAAGGTCAGTTTAGATTTACCTATCATCGATGTGGTCACAGAGGGATTCCAATAGAGTGTACGGCGATAGTCGGCCGTATCGGGAAGAAGTTCTTCAGAGTAATCACGATGATAAAACGACACTACGCGACTATACCCCTCGTAATAGGTGTGGCGCACGCCATTCTGCAAGAAATAGGGTGCCGTCTTGGGACTGTGAGAACGCTTATTATATTCAGGCTTCCATACCACATAAGGACGGCCATCAGTATTAGCATCAATGACCGTCCCCAAAGGATTGCGGCTGACAAGATTGCTATACACATTGATTGTCTTGGGCATGAGGTACACCCGATAGCGGTTGCGACGGCCCTCACCCTGTCGTTTATCATACACAAATACGCTATCCGGTAAACGCGCCACCCTACCCCATAGGCGAGCACGCCCAAGCGTGTAGTGCAAACGAATCTCGTTCCTCTCTTCGGGGGTAAGTTGTGTACTCTCCGCACCAAGATAATAGTTATTTATGTCGCAATAGTTGGCATTAGGCACGCCACGATCAATAAGCCTATTCCATTCTTTGTAATAATCAATCACGATATCGGGCGAATCGTAGTTAATCTCGCTTGAACGCTTGCGGCGTTTCCTTACATCCACATTGTCAATCTGAAAATCTCCCTCCCAATCAAAGTTTTGTACCATCGTACGCTCCCAATCATCCTCAGGCGTATGGTTCTGGTAATAATCATAAGGTATGGTAGCAGGTGAGAAAGCACGAGTAATGGTGGGATACGCAAACTTAAGCCTACTGAAGAAACCCTCTTTTACCACCTTCCCGTCGGGCTCCAATAGGGTCATACTCATCGGGACTTCACCGAAAAAATCTTTTTTGAAATCCACATTAAAATATCCTAGAGAGTCTATCTGAAAGGTGTCAGATAAAGTAATGAGAGGATCCTTCATATCCACGCGCATCATGAGCCCACCATACGGTTTATATTTAGACGCATCAGCAAAATCTTCAGTAGCCGTGAGGTTCGACACCACACGCCCCTGTAGCGACAAGCCTCCTTCGGACATATATCGCGGCACATATTCCGTTACGCCAGCCATCGTCTTCCACTCATATCGACGCCATCCCTGCACCATCATCAACAAATCGATATCGCGAGCCATCACCGTATCGTTGGAATGGGTAAAATATGAGTTCACATCCTTGATGAATCCCTTTAGGTCTGACGCAAGCAACATCTCACTGCACAAATCGCCCGTATCAAATGTCGCATCGCGCTCATCGCCGTCAGTTACGGCAATCGAGAAATTTGCTTGAGAGAAATACCCGTTGCTCGAATTACACTGAAAGGCCAGCGTTACCTCCTCAAAGGGGCGTAGTGTATCGGGCAATTGTGTCTGCAGCAGCAATTGTGCTGGACCGTTTTTAGGAGACACAAAGAAAAGACGCTCTGCGAGCACCTCGCCCCGCTGGCTATACAGAGTCAACTGGTTGACCCCCTCCACCATCTGGTCGGCCGAAAGTTGCACCCTACGCTCCGTCGTATCAGCTATACACAGCGTATCAGAAGCCGTCAATGCCCCCCTACACATCAGCGTCCACCCTATTGTCTCGGGCGCCGCATGCGACTTCCTTACCGCAAACATCGCCTTGCCTCCCTTAATCGGTGGTGCCACACGAAGCACATACCCCATCGGCTCCACCATAGGCAAGCGGTATCTATAGCTTTTACCCCTATAGGTTACATGAGCCATGTAGCGTTCATCACGCTCTGCACATAGCTCAAAGGTACCCCTACCCCGTTCGCCAGAAACAAATGTGGCTACGGTATCCCTTCCCAGAACACCCTTTACGACATATCCCTTTACCTGCTTCTCGCGCCCCACTGGTCGTGCACATCAATGGCCACACGCGAGGGTACCCCCGAGACCAACGCACCACCCTCTGGATAAAACGAGATACGCAGCGAGTCGTCACGCAGTTCCTCTTCAGCCTCATCAGGTACAGCCAGCGCCGAATGCATAGGATACCAATCCATTTCACGCTTATATTCTCCCGGATTTTCGGGACGCATATATATAGGAAACACACGCGAGAACAACACATGATTGGCATCCTCCACAATGCTCTGCTGCCATATCGGCGTAGGAAATACCGATTTCAACAAAGCGTCAGGAGTTTGTGTAGCGTTCAAGCGCTGCCCTTCCGTAATGGCATAGTGATGAAGGTATCTCTCATCTATCGCCTCGTGTATATTCATCCAAGGCATCGGCTCGCGCCCAAAATTAAGCATGTTACGCGTATAGGCTCGTATCTCATAATAGCCCGTGCGGAAGTCATCGTGTACGATAAAGCTACCCGCACACATTCCGCCCTCAATCTTGAGTTTCTTGCAGTCCACCTCTACCCCATTCTCACCCAACAGCTCCACATAGAGCACCCTGCTGATGTTCGCAAGGCGATGAGCCCCCGCATGCAGCACATAAGCCTTAAAGAAAATGGTATCGCCCACAAAATAGCTACGGTTATCCATATGGAGATACACCTTCTCTTGCGGATGGGCAGCGTTGAACGCAACGATATTTTCAGCGTATTGTCTTAATTTCTCAACCCCCTCCTCACCCTCTATAGCACGCGCAGGCAATAGCCATAGCATGAGAAAAAGGAACGACAAGAATCTCTTTAGCATAAAAAAACATACTATTTAATTCAAAATCACCTCCCCATTTCCAGCTCCACGATATAGTCAATGCCCGAGGGGGCCTCATCAAACAAGAGTGTGATGCCCTCCTTTGTGCGCATGGTCTTCAGTGGCTGCTTGGTGTCATACACCATAGCTCTCTTCACCTTGCCCTGAAGCGGCAGGTGCAGTTCCTTCTCCATGTGGTCAAAGATATGCACAAAGAGGCGGTTGCCCTTGCGTGTGGTGACACCCCACTCCTGCACGGCGATGTCGCCCGCCGTAGTACCATATATGGTCTCCCCATAGCGGCTTGTCCACTCACCCATCTCCTTCAGGCGTTCGAGAGCCGTTGCAGGCAGTTCGCCATTGGGTTGCGGACCGATGTTGAGCAGCAGGTTTGCCCCCTTGCCCGCAGTGCTCACGAGGTAGCGTATCAGCGTCTCGGCACTCTTGTAGTTCTGGTCAATGATCTTGTATCCCCACATGCCATTCATCGTTTGGCAAGTCTCTAGAGGCAGTCGGCTCACCTCCTGTCCCGACATTCCCGCCGTGTTCTCACCAGGCAGGTCGCGCTCGAAGATCTGAATGTCTTCGCCCTCCACAGGTGTTTGGTGATGGTTGTTACCCACCAGGCATGCCGGCTGTAGGCGATGAATGAGCGCATATTGCTCCTCCAGTTGCCAGTCGAAGGGCACCGCATCGTGGCTATGATCCCACCATCCGTCAAACCATATAGCCCCCACCTCGCCATAGCGTGTCAGCAGCTCCGTCAGCTGGCTGTTCATAAAGGCATAGTACGCAGGCCAGTCCACCTTGCTGGGGTCCTTGCCCGTGCCACGCCCCGTCCACCCCGCAGGGTAGTCATCGCGTGTCCAGTCGATGTGCGAATAGTACAGATGCAGCTTGATGCCCTGACGATGACACTCATCGGCCAGCTCCTTGATGACATCGCGCCCAAAGGGCGTAGCATCCACGATATTGTAGGCCGACTCTTCGGTGTCCCACATCGAGAAACCATCATGATGTCGCGAGGTAAAGCAGATATACCTTGCCCCCGCTGCCTTGATAGCACTCACCCACTCCTTCGCATCGAAGCCCGCCGGGTAAAATGCCGATGCCGCCTTGGCATACTCCTTGTTATCAATGTTAGCGTTGGTCATGTACCACTCGCCCTGGGCAAACATGCTGTATATGCCCCAATGGATGAAGATGCCCAACTTGCTATCGGCAAACTCTTGTCGCGCCTTGAGGTTTTCAGGTGCAGGCACATACCCCCGTTGCTCTTGCGCCCCACTCGCGAGCGCCACCAGCGCAACGGCCAGCATCAGCAGACTTCTTTTCATATTCATTCGTATATGTGTGTATATATAGGTTATTACCAACTTTCTGTGCGAAGATACAAAACATTACCCACCGATGCAACTTTTTCTTCCATTGAGGCGCAAAGGCCCATACACAACGAAGGCCAGCACACAGGGTGCCAGCCTTCGGCTTAAGGTGTTAGCTAATCGGTAAGCATTAATCGTTTCTCAGTAAAAAACAACGCAAATATTACGCAATTTCGCATAGAGGTATCACACTATAGCTCTGAGCGTTAAGCCTCAAAGAACGCAAATCTTCGTTGCGCTATATATTTTGCAATATATCGGGCTATTTATTCGCGTCCGAAGTTGCCCGGTGTGGGACGGAAGCATCCCTTGATGCGAGGCACGCGTTCCATCTCGCCATGCGCCACATAGTCGTTGAGTTTGGCATACGAAGTGCTCAGCGCATAGTGGCTGATGCGGGCAAACTCACGCACCGAGATGTCTTCGTGTTCCTCGAAGTACTCATACAATGCATCGGCCAGTTCAGGACCAGCCAGAGGTTGCTTCACCTTGCCCTCTACATGAAACTTTACATCGGCAAGGCTATCGAGCAGATGCTTATCGGGACGGAAGCGGATGCCGCTGATGCGCACATCTTTGCCTGTAGGCGGTGTAGGTCCCGTATGATTGCTCAGCTCCATGGTGAGCGCGCCCAGTCCGTCAAGCTGCACACGATAGCCATGGCTCAGCGCATCGGTGATGGTGGTGCGCAGGGCATCCCACACCAACTTCACATCGGTGGGCGTAGCGGTGGTGGCATTGCTGATATCGAGCGCCATCATCTCTATGTCTACCTTCTGCGGGAAGGCTACCGATACGCCAGTGCACCAAGCGTCCTTGTCAGCACCCGCCACCTTATGTCGACGGCTCAGATGACAACGCACCACAGGTGTATAGCCATCGTGACTATGACGCACATGCTTTGACTTTTTTACTTTCATAGTGTAGTTCTTATTTATTGAATTCCTTCGTTTATTTGCTATTTGTTTTCTTATTTTTCTCTTTGTCTTCTACTTTTTCTACCTGCAGATAGAATATTTTCTACTTGCAGGGAGAGATATTTCTATTTGCAGTCAGAAATATTTCTACTTGCAGAAAGAAATATTTTTGCAACCTTAGAACAAAGATAATGAATAGTTCGAAAATATGCAACGAAACCATCGTTTTTATTTGTAATAATACTGATATTTAAGGTGTTGCATTGGTAAAATTTCTATATTATCTTCGCGGCAGAAACAAAGAGAAGCCCCCCTCTCCCTTCGGGTTTCTCCCCCTCTATGGGGAGAGCCTTCGGAATACTACTGTTATTTGTATCTCCTCCCCATAGAGGGGGAGGTTGAGAGGGGGTCTCCTTTAAGAATGTATTCACTAACCCATAAACTTAATAATATGACACAAACCAACTCTACAACTATGGAAAATCCACAGACCTATGCCGACATCTTGCGTGAGACGCAGCAAGAGGAATTCCCTCTGCTCAGCGAAGTGACAAGCGGGATCGTAGACAACCCACTTACCCTGATGAATGCGCACACCGACGATGATGGCGTGGTGGTGCCATGCGCCCTACCCGATGCGATGTGGAAGAATCTGCCCCAGATGATGAGCGAGCCCCTCTCGCTCTACGACGATGCCGACATACGCACCATGCTCCTCATGGCCATGATGCCCACCATAGGCTCGGCGATGAGCAATGTACGCGTACGCCATGGCCAGCGCCTCTACTCGCTCGGCATGATGAACATCTGCGTGGGTCCTTCGGCCTCGGGCAAGGGAAGCGTGGGCGATGTGGCCAGCCTTGTCGATGGCATCAATGATATTATCTGCAGTGAGAGTGCCCAGGCACAGGCTGACCACCGCAAGCGCCACAAGCGATATAGCCGTCTCACCAGCCAGCTCATCTATGCCGCCAAGGGCGATGCTACTAACCTAATCGATGTAAATGACATCTCTGAAGAGGTGGACGAACCCCAAGCCCCCTTGCGCCGTATGCACAAGCTCCCCTCGAAGACTACGGCGGCCAACTACTACCGCTTGCTCTATGCCAATGGTGAGAATATCTCCTACCTGCACATCCCCGAACTGGCAGAGATGACCGCGGCCAATCGTGGAGCCTTCGGTGACTTCATGTATATCCTCCTTGCCGCACAGAACGAGGA
>JAFYMV010000005.1 GCA_017548225.1 Bacteroidaceae bacterium
CTCAGTTACGCCAGCGATGAAACCTGCGAGGAAGAAATCCTTGTTGATGAGCTCCTCGGCATTACCAAATACCTCACGGCTTACACCGGGGATAATCTGGTTGTTTACCTGCTGACCAATCTGGATACCAGCATAGAATGCGGTCTGCTTGGCATTGTCGCCAGCCTTGATACCAGTCTTCAAACCTTTTACGAAGTCTGCCATGTAGGTGGTGTCAACACCCATGCGGTACATGAGGAATCCTTTCAAGCCCTGTGTCTGAGCCAAGCCCATAGCATATGAGAAGGTATCGATCTCGGCCTTGAGGTTAGCTGTAGAGTCGTTGTTCTCCTTGATGGCGCTCATGAGTGACATGGCCTTCTCCTGTGCCTCAGCGGGAGTCATCTTCATGCCTTTCTCGGTCACACCGGCAATAAATGCTGTGGTGAAGTTCTTCTCGTTGAGCTTCCCCTCCTTACCACCGAAGAGCTCGCCAGTTACGCCGGGGATGATTTGGTTTACCACTTGCTGGCCAATCTGAGTACCAGCATAGTAAGCACCTTTCTGCTCGTCAGCATTCACACCGTCGAGCACACCGTTTACAAACTGACCCATGTAGGTGGTGTCTACGCCCATGCGGCCTACGAGATAGTCCTGCAAACCCTGTGTCTGTGCTACACCGATAGCATAGGCGAGTGAGTCAGCCTTGCTGGCGCCATTGAGGTCGGCCTTAGGAGCCGCTGTTGTGCAGCTTACGAAAAGGCCTGCTGCAAAGGCCATAGCTACTGAAAATACAGTCTTCTTCATTGTTGTTTATGGTTTTTGTTTCTTAATTCTAGGAGTTCAGGAGTCAGGAATATAGGAGTACAGACGATAGTACGTTCGCTGCTATCACCCATAACCTTTAACCTATCACCATTGAACTTTTAATTTTTAATTTTCAATTTTCAATTATATTACAGCACTTCCAGGAGTTCTACCTCGAACACCAATGTGCTGTAGGGAGGGATGGCAGCGCCTGCGCCATGCTCGCCATAGCCAAGGTTGTAGGGGATGTAGAGTTTCCACTTGTCACCCTCGCTCATGAGTTGCAATGCTTCAACCCATCCGGCAATCACTTGGTTCACGCCAAATACGGCGGGCTCGCCGCGCTCGATAGAGCTGTCGAACATAGAACCGTCAACCAGACGACCCTCGTAGTGGCAACGTACCTTGTCGGTAGCCTTAGGCTTGCGACCTGTACCTGTAGCCAACACCTCATATTGGAGTCCGCTGGGGAGTGTGGTCACGCCTGCGCGCTCCTTGTTCATCTTGAGGAACATCTCGCCCTGCTCGATAGCAGCTGCGTGAGCTTTCTTCTCCATCTCGGCGAAGTGGTTGTTCACAATCTGTTGTGCCTCAGCAAAGCTGAGTGCAGTCTCTTTACCTTCCAATACATCACGGATTGCCTGTGCAAAGTCATCGACACATACTTCAGCACCCATAGAGAGCAGTTGCTGGCCGATACCGAGTCCAAGTCCGTAGCTAAATTTATCCATATCTTATACTGTTAATTTTTTAAAAACGGACAAAATTACGCTTTTTATCTGAATATTAGCGCAAGATTGCCCGTAATTATATAATTTTCACAAATATTGCTGACAGTGTTTTCTCTTTTTGCACAAAACTCGTCATCCAGATTTTGTGGATTGACAAAGTAGGAGTGGCAAGGATGGTTACTTCCAGAGTTCTTGCATGAACATATTACAGTAGGCCTCCCAGTTGTACCATTGGTGTCCACCGGGTGTGGTGTGATATCTGTGTTGGTAGTCGTTGCGCCTCAAGTAGTTGTGATAGGCCTGCATGCGTGGGTAGAAGAAATCGGTCTTGCCTATCATCACCCAATAAAGTCTTGGAGCCTCAGCAAACTGCGACTTATGTTTCTTCTTCAGTTGTCGATAGAACGATGAATGCGCACTAAGACGAGGTACGGGATGCACCATGGGAGAGAAAAGGCCAACATAATCGAACATACCGGGATGATTGGCCGTGATATGAAGTGACTGCATAGCACCAATAGACAATCCTCCGATAGCGCGTCCCTCCTTTGTGGGAATCGTACGATAAGTACGGTCAACCTTATCTACCACATCGTCTACAAAGGCATGTTCTACCATACCATTGTTTTCAAAAAACGATTCTATGGCACCCTTGATACGCGACTTCCCATAGTCGCGGTCATCATCATGCTGATTAGTATTAGGCAACACGATGATACCCTTCTCCATCAATCCATAATCTGTGAGGCTATCTACATTGTGTAACAGATTTCCTTTAGAAATCCATGAGGTTTCGTTACCCCGTGCCCCATGCAGAAGGTAGAATACAGGATAACATGCTGTAGTGTCATAATACTCGGCAGGAAGATAGACGAGCATACGTCGTTCACACGGACCATCAACAGAACACTCATAGAAACACTCTTCAAGGATTCCCTTGTAGTGGTATTCATTGCCAATCGCTGGATACTCTGCAACGACTGCACGGCGAGAAACAGAGCAGGCGCTCAAAAACAATGCAGAAACTGCAAGACATAACAGTTTGGAATGTCTCATCGGTTTAGGCAGTCTTTGTACATTTGAATCATCTGGTCAGTTGCCTCCACGGCATCATACTTCTTGACTGACTCGGAATAGCACTTACTCATCGCTGTACGCTCCTCGGGATGCTCTATCCACCAGTCGATACGATCAGCAAGAGTTCGCGCATCACGTTCGGGGAAGAGGCTACGTCTGTCGAGAGCAAACTGCGATGTGGCAGTAAGCCGACCCTCCGCGATGACGGGAACTACGCCCTCCATGATGGCTTCAGCACATGAAAGTCCCTCGACCTCGACCCAAGCACAATGGATATAGAGATAGGCCTGTCGGGTCAACTCTCGCAACTGTTCTGCACTATAAAAACCAAAAAGAGGGCGATAAGTTACAATGCCACGCTTCACCAATTTATCAGCCATCTTTTCATATCGTTTCTGCCGAGGGCCCCTACCTGCAAAATGCAGTTGTATACGATGGGCATACCTAGAGTATTTCATAGCATCCAACAATGTTTCTTGCGATTTCTCACTGGCGAGTCGACCGACACAAAGCACCGTAACAGGATTTTCCAGAGGCGTGCAGGCTGGCGACAGTTCATCAGGAATGCTCATACCATTAGTAATAACACGCATCTCAGACTTAAAGCCATTGTCCAATAAATGACGCTTCACTGTTTCTGTGGGACAGTGTACATGCGTGCAATGATCGTATACAGACTTGCGCCACCACAACGTGAGAAGGTAATTCAGCATACGTGCCTTACGCATCCCCAGATTTGCTGTGATGTTTTCAGTAAACAAATGGAAAGTCCCAACACAAGGTTTGCCAAGTTTGCGAGCCAGCCGAACGACCTTTGCTTCCAAAGGGAATCCCTCACAAAGGTGTACCACATCGGCCCATAGAATGGCATTGGCTGCAATTACCTTGCTATAGGTGGCATATCGAAAGCCGCTTGAGTATATAAGAGGCTCGAAAAAGGGGAACTTGAAATGCTTCAAGGGAAAATCAGGCTGCAGTCCCTCCGAGACGGGATTCTCGCATGCCATCACTTTAACCTCGATGCCCCTTTCACGTAATCTTTCGACCAACGACAACACTGCAGTACAGATGCCATTGCCTCTCATATAAACGTTGTTACTTACAATTAGCACTTTCATACTATAATATTCCTTTCGTTAGTGAAACGAATCTGGAGATAAAGATCAATGGCAAAAGATTGTATCAAACACTTTTCTCTACATCCCACACGAAGGCGCGGAGGCCGAGACGCTCGGTCTCTTTGTCGATGCGGTGTAGCTCTTCAAGCAGGGGATCTACCTGCTCGTCGCGTACCACGGTAAGGATGGCCGAGCACATAGAGGGCCATGCATGGCTGCCGTAGTGGGGCTCGCCAGTCTTGCTGCCGCGTCCCTGTATCTGAGGGAACATTGAAAAGCCACGGCAGTTGAAGTGGTCGAGTGTGAAGAGAATCTTCTCTTGGTATGCCTGGTCGTAGGCGATAAATACGGATTTCATGTTTATATAATTCTGATTTTTTGAATTCTGAATTCTGAATAGGCTCTGCACTTAGTACTGA
>JAFYMV010000244.1 GCA_017548225.1 Bacteroidaceae bacterium
GGCATAGCGCTTGAGCCTACCTCGCCCGCCTTGATCTTCTGCTTGAAGTACTCCATAGAGATGTACTGCCAGAAGTCGCGGTTCATATCAATCATGATGGTATTGATGCGCTTGAGAGCATCGAAGATACCAGCCAAGAAGTCGTAGTTAGAGATCTGTGTGGTGTACTGCTCGCGCTGCAAGCCGAGATACTCGCTCACGAAACGGTTACCCACAGCCTTCCAGTCGTAGCTGGGGTATGCCACATGGTGAGCATTGTAGTTACCGGTAGCACCGCCAAACTTAGCAGTCAAGGGACAAGCCTTGAGCACTGCCAACTGCTGCTCCAAACGGTATGCGAATACGCGCACCTCCTTACCGAGGCGTGTGGGCGAAGCGGGCTGGCCATGAGTTTTGGCGAGCATGGGGATAGCGTCCCACTCGTCAGCATAAGTATTGAGCTGACCGATGAGCTGCTCGATGAGGGGATAGTATACATCGTTCAATGCCTCCTTTACCGAGAGGGGCACTGAGGTGTTGTTAATGTCCTGTGAGGTCAAGCCGAAGTGTACGAACTCCTTGAAGGGGATGAGCGTAGGTTGCTTGTCAAACTGCTCCTTGATGAAGTACTCCACAGCCTTCACATCGTGGTTGGTCACGCTCTCGATCTCCTTCACGCGAGCAGCATCAGCCTCAGAGAACTGCTGGTAGATGCCACGCAAGTAGGGAAACAAAGCCTTGTCAACACCCTGCAACTGGGGCAAGGGAAGCTCGCAAAGCATGATAAAATACTCGATTTCCACGCGTACGCGGTAGCGGATGAGCGCATACTCAGAGAAATACTCGGCTAATTGTGCGGTCTTGCTTCTGTAGCGACCGTCGATGGGCGAAACCGCCGTAAGGATATCCAAATTCATATTTGTTTTTGTGATAGTTATTTAGTGTTATTCTATCCCGAAATAGGCACAGCATCACTGCAACACCAATTTCGGGCTGCAAAGGTACGAATAAACGAGCGAAAAACAAAGTTTACTTTGATTTTTCTCAGCGAGTAAAAGCTCCTAAATAACTTTGTCATAGGTGCACTACTTTTTATTGACATAGACATACATGCCGCAAAGAAAAGAACCAACTACCCCCAACAACTACACGACTCTTTACCTCAAGAAGAGAAACGGAATCAGCGATAGTATCCAATGTAGCCAGAGTATTGTTTTTCATATTGATTACAATCATTGATTGTTAATACAACAAGCCTCGTATTTTCATTCCTATTAACAAAATTTCAATTAGAGCTGATGCTGCTTAAAGTATCGGACGCACGACCAAATAAAACACAACATCCGTCTCATTACAAGACAAAGTCTTTCCATTTTTATCACCCCATCTACATAAAGATCGCTAGACAATCCACAATATTGCTATAAATTATAAACGACATGTATTACTCAACAAAAAATCAAATGAGTACGCATATTAGTTTTGAGAACGAAACTTTATCATAGATAAATAACCTTATATCATCCAAAGTGAAGTTTTTTTTACAAAAAGAGGAAATGTTTATATATAAGAAGGTTGTCAATATGTTATTTTACTAGAGCTGTGTTTGAGGGCAAAAAACATATATTTTGGAAAGTTCAAATAGAATTGCTACCTTTGTCTATACTTGCCACCTTATAAAAAGGCATAATAACAAATAAATAATAAAAAACTTGTAAAAACATGAGAAGCATGCGATTTGGGGTGATAACGATAGCAGCGCTATTGTGCTGCATAATGGTAAGTGCACACGACTTTGAAATGGATGGCATCTACTATAACATTACTTCCCCAAACAACATGACGGTAGAAGTCACATATAAAGGCGATTATTTTTATTCCCACGAAAATGAATATAGCGATTCAGTATCAATTCCGTCCTCCACAACTTACAATGGGAACATTTATAATGTAACAAGTATTGGAGCAAATGCTTTCGTTGGTTGTACCGCCCTCACGTCCATCACCATCTCCGCGAGTATTACGAGTATCGGAGAAGACGCATTCTATCGTTGCGTACACCTCAGCAATGTTTATATCAGTGACATAGCCGCTTGGTGCAATATCAATTTTGGATACACAAGAGCCAATCCTCTCTACTATGCCAGAAACTTATACCTCAACGGAGAACTCGTTAAAGAATTGACAATTCCCAATACAATCACCGAGATAAAACACTGCGCTTTCTCTAATTACAGCAATCTAACCTCTATTACCATTCCAGAGAGTGTCTTAAGTATTGGAGACGGAGCTTTCTCAGAATGCATAAGCCTCACCTCTATCAACATTCCCCAAAGTGTGGCAAGCATTGGGATCTGCGCCTTCGCAGGATGTAGTAATCTCACGTCAATTATTTTTGCTAAAAATTCAAAATTGGAGAGGATTGGAGAAGATGTTTTTAGCGATTGCAACAATATTCAAGAACTCACTTTAGGGGAAGGTTTAAAAAGGATTTCCCCCAGAGCTTTTTCCTCTTCCAAAGGAATTAAGACTATAACTATTTTTGCAAATCGCCCACCAACCACAAATGGCTATATCTTCACCGATGAAGTGTACGAGAACGCCACACTCCATGTCCCACAAAACTGCGTAGAAAAATACCAAGTAATGATTGGTTGGAGCGGATTTTATAACATATCTGAGATAGAAGGAGGCACCCCAGACTACCTCACCATCCATCAAGCAGATAATGGGGCAGTGAAGATCGCAGTAGACTTAAATCGCACCTACAAGGTGCAAATTGAGCCTGCCGAAGGATGGAAGATTCATAGCATCACCTTTGATGGCGAGGACATGACTAATCTGCTAGACGAGAACTACACCTTCACCACACCCATGCTCACAGGCAGCGTAATACTCAATGTAGCCTACGAGCAGAAAGCAAGCAGGGTGGAAGGAGCATACAACCATGCCATCAAGGTACATGGACATGAGGGATCCATCTTCATCGAAGGCACCAAACAGGGTGACCACATCGCCATATACACGACAGACGGTATGGTCGTAGCCGAGACTCAAGCCGAAGCAGCATATACAAAAATTATCGTAGAGCCCAGTCAACTCTACCTTGTGCAGGTGGCTAACAAGATGGTGAAGATATTGATGTGATGCCCCTTCCACAAGACATCCACAAAAGAAAGCCCGCCAATGGCGGGCCTTCTTTTATTGAAGCTAATAGTCAGTAGCCTACGCGGCTAAAGATCTATAGCGAGAACTCTTTAGAGGTTGTCCTTCTCGATATCCTTGAAGTAGTTAACAGTACCTACCTTGAGCTCTGCTGTAGCTGCATCGTCACATACGATGATACCGTGGGGGTGGAGCTGGAGTACGCTAATGGTCCACATCTGTGTGATAGAACCCTCAACAGCATGGTAGAGAGCCTGTGCCTTGTTGTGGCCGTTAGCGAGGATGAGCACCTCCTTAGCATCCATTACTGTACCTACACCAACGGTAACCGCAGTCTTGGGCACCTTGTTTACATCGTTGTCAAAGAAGCGTGAGTTGGCAATGATGGTGTCAGTGGTCAAAGTCTTCTGACGAGTGCGTGAGGTGAGTGATGAGCCGGGCTCGTTGAATGCGATGTGACCATCGGGACCGATACCGCCCATGAAGAGGTGGATACCACCATAAGACTTGATCTTCTCCTCGTAGCGAGCGCACTCTGCGTCGAGGTCTTCAGCGTTACCATTGAGGATGTTTACATTCTCCTTCTTCACATCAACATGGCTGAAGAAGTTGTTCCACATGAATGAGTGGTAGCTTTCGGGATGATCCTCGGGGAGGTTGCAGTACTCGTCCATGTTGAAGGTAACTACATTCTGGAAGCTTACCTTACCCTCGCTATAGAGGCGGATGAGCTCCTTATAGGTGCCAAGGGGTGTGCCACCAGTGGGGAGACCAAGCACGAAGGGTTTCTCGGGTGTGGGACCGAACTCATTGATTCTCTTTACGATGTGTGATGCTGCCCATACAGCCATCTTCTGGGGATTGGGTTGGATAATTAAACGCATAACTCTTAAGTTTTTTTTAAGTTAATGGGTTATTAATTGGATAATTGTATTATTCTTCTGATGTTTTCTTCAGCACTTCCATGATCTTTGCCTCCAGCTCTTCGGCGAGCTCGGGATTGTCTGCAAGGAGCTGCTTCACAGCGTCGCGACCCTGAGCAAGTTTGGTTTCGCCGTATGAGAACCATGAGCCCGACTTCTTGATGATGCCATGCTCTACGCCAAGATCAATGATTTCGCCTATCTTTGAGATACCCTCGCCGAAC
>JAFYMV010000245.1 GCA_017548225.1 Bacteroidaceae bacterium
GGTGGAGTAGTTGAGTCCTGCGTTAACCTTCGTAGCATCGCCCAGTGTGATGTTGTCTTCAAAGTAGAGTTGCGTCTCGTGGGCCAAGATATCGGGCTCTCCCAGCTGGTGGGTATTCTCGTTGGTACCCTGTTTTTCGTTCATCGTCATCACATCGGGGCTGAAGGTGTGGTGCGTATAGGCCGTACCCATGCGCATGTCGTGGTGAGGGTTAGGGCTATAATGGAGTTCTACCTTACCCGTGAGATCGTAGATGCCCGAATGCATATCGAGTTGCGCCTTGTAGTTCTGATTGGCCTGCTTGTAGATTTCATCGAAGCCCAAGCCTATTTTGTGGCGGTACTGAGTGTAGCTTACCGAGGCATCGAGAAAGGTGCGAGGGTTGATGACATGATTCCATCGGGCAGCAGAGACGATATTACCCCACTTCCACGACAGGTGACTGTCGTTGCGATAGTCCTGGGTGTCAGAGCCAGTAATGGAGAAGTACACCTCATCATCGCCCGAGTAATGGCTCAGATAAAGTCGATCACGGTCAGAGAATTTGTGATTGACCTTCACATTGAGGTCGTAAAAGTAATAGCCAGCGCCATAGTCGGTTTCGTCGTCTTGCACATGGGTCATATACCATAGCGCAGCATTGGTGATAAGGTCCGAGTAGGTACGGCGTGCCGAGATGTTGAACGAGGTCTTGCCCTTCCACAAGGGTCCTTCGAGGCTAATCTTCGACGATACTGCACCGATATGCACATTGCCGTGATAGTGGTACATGTCGCCCTCCTTCATGCGTACATCGACTACCGAAGAGAGGCGGCCAGCATAGTGAGCAGGGAAGCTACCTTTATATAGAGTAACATTCTTTATGGCATCGGCATTGAAGGCCGAAAAGAAGCCAAACATGTGATTTACATTGTATACGGGCACGCCATCAATGAGCATGAGATTCTCATCAGGGCTACCACCACGCACATAGAGACCCGCCGAGCCTTCGGTGCCGCTCTGTACACCAGGCAGCAGTTGCAGCACCTTCAACACATCGGTCTCGCCAAACATGGCGGGCACAGCCTTAATCTGCGCTACGGGAATGTCTACGGCACTCATCTGTGAACCACGCACGCCAAGATCGAGACGGTTGCCCACCACCGTAACCTCCTCCAATGCCGAACGGGAGTGAAGAGCAAAGTTGATGACCGTATCGCGCGACAACACCAAGTGCTGCTGTTGTGAGGCATAGCCTACATAAGAAACGGTGATATCTGCTACCCCTTTAGGAAGTGTCAGCGAATAAAAGCCATAGGCATTAGTTACCGTACCACTGCCGCTTGCGTGGTCATAGAGCGTGGCACCTATCATCGTCTCTTCAGCCACAGCGTCAGTGACATAGCCGCTTACCGTATAGTGCTGCGCCACCATAGGAGCGCACGAAAAGATTGCCACCAATAGGGGCAGCACACGATGGAAAATCTTTCTTGCAAGCATATGACTACCGTTATCCCTAAAGGATAGATTAAAATTCATAGTAGCGAAAATTTTTATTCACAAGTGCGAAAAAACTTTTTCACAGGTATGATGACAAGGGATCACTCCTCAATGCCCGTAGGGCGCATGATGTAGAGTTTGTCATTGGGGCGTATCCGGTCAGGCACCTTGAATGACACATGTACACCCTTCTTCACGGTATCAACAGGCTTGAGGTTTACACGAGCCTCATCGAGCGTTACATACATAGCGCCTGTGGTATGTCCTGTGATGAGCAGCTTATCGCCGACATGCAGTTCGGCAGCCTCAACAAGGAACTCCGCCACACCAATATTAGAGAAATAGCGAATACCCTTACCGGCATAAATCTTTCGCTCGGTGGCGTTAGAGCCGTAGTGGCGGGTCCACTCGCCCAAGCGTTGTCCCAAGTAATAGCCATTCCAGAAACCACGATTGAAGACGGTGCGCAGGCGCTCATCCCATCCGTCTTTCTTCTCTTCAGAAAGCGTACCGTCGAGGTAGCTATCAATAGCTTCGCGGTAACACTCCACTACAGTCTTCACATATTCGGGACCGCGAGCACGACCCTCAATCTTGAATACGCGTACACCAGCTTCCATCATCTCGTCCATGAAACGAATGGTCTTGAGATCCTTGGGCGACATCACATACTTGTTGTCCACCTCAAGCTCAATGGTGCTCTCCTTGTCGTTGAGGAGATAGGTTGGCTCTTCATCGCGTTTCACATCGTACCCTCTGCGGCATACCTGCATGCAAGCACCACGGTTAGCCGATGCTCCTAGTTCGTGCAGGCTGAGGTAGCACTTACCCGACACCGCCATGCAAAGAGCTCCGTGACAGAACATCTCGATGCGGATGAGCTCGCCTTTGGGACCACAAATCTGTTCCTCCTGTATTGTCTTATAGATAGCCGCTACCTGCTTCAGATTGAGTTCGCGAGCAAGTACCACCACATCAGCGAAACGAGCATAGAACTTGAGCGCCTCGGCGTTACTGATATTGAGTTGGGTAGAGAGGTGTACCTCTTGGCCTATGCGGTTACAATAGTCGAGCACCGCCACATCAGCAGCGATAACGGCCGAGATGCCGGCTTCGTGAGCGGCATCAACGATGGTACGCATCAGCGCTATGTCTTCATCGTAGATGATGGTATTTACCGTGAGATAGCTCTTCACGCCGTGCTCATCGCATGTGGCGGCAATCTCGCGCAGATCGTCGATACTGAATGTATTGGCCGAGCGGGCACGCATATTGAGATTTTCGATACCGAAGTAGATGCTGTCGGCACCAGCATTGATGGCTGCAGCCAGCGACTCGCGTGAGCCCACTGGAGCCATTATTTCAAAGTCTTTTCTATTCATAGCAGTCTTCTAACGAACTGCAAAGGTACGAATAAGCGAGCGAAATACAAAGTTTACTTTGACAAATGCCATGCACACCTATAAATGCGCACAAATAATCACCGAAAAATGCGCTTCGTTGACGATGAATTGCTGAATAATTACTAATTTTGCGCGAAAATACGAAATTACATAAAAGGTATCAGTTATATTAAGTAAATCATCTCGTATGAAATTGTTTGAATTCCGTCCTAAATTGTTCTCTTGCCTCAAGAGCTACAATAAGGCAACCTTCATGTCCGACCTCATGGCCGGTATCATTGTAGGTATTGTTGCATTGCCATTGGCTATTGCATTCGGTATTGCTTCGGGTGTAACTCCCGAAAAGGGTATCATCACTGCTATCATCGCAGGCTTGCTCATCTCAGTATTCGGTGGTAGCAAGGTGCAGATTGGCGGTCCCACAGGAGCCTTCATCGTCATCGTCTTCGGCATCATTGCCGAGTACGGCATCGGTGGACTCACCATTGCCACCTTCATGGCAGGTATCTTCCTCATCCTGATGGGAATACTGCGTGTGGGCACCATCATCAAGTACATTCCCTACCCTATTATCGTGGGCTTCACAAGCGGTATTGCGCTCACCATCTTTACCACGCAGATTAAGGACCTCTTCGGCATGCAGATAGCCGAGGTTCCTGCCGACTTCGTGAGCAAGTGGGTGGTATACTTCCAGAACTTTGACACGATGAACATCTGGCCTCTGCTAATTGGTGTTTGTAGCATCCTAATCATCGTATACACTCCGAAAATCAGCAAGAAGCTTCCCGGCTCGCTCGTGGCTATCATCTTGATGACCGTAGTAGCATTGCTCTTGAAGAACTTTGCTGGTGTAACCACCATCGAGACCATTGGCGACCGCTTCACCATCGACCCCAATATGCCCAAGCCCGAGGTACCCAAAATCACCTGGGAGGTATTTACCAAACTCATGTCGCCCGCCTTGGTGATTGCCATGCTCGGCGCTATTGAGTCGTTGCTCTCGGCTGCTGTGGCTGATGGTGTCATCGGCGACAAGCACGACAGCAACCAAGAGCTCATGGGTCAAGGTATTGCCAATATGGTATGCTCACTCTTCGGTGGTATCCCCGCAACTGGCGCCATCGCCCGCACCATGACCAACATCAACAATGGCGGTCGCACCCCCATCGCAGGTGTGGTACATGCATTGGTATTGCTGCTCATCTACTTCTTCCTCATGCCTTTGGCCAAGTATATCCCCATGTCTTGCCTAGCGGGTATCCTCGTGGTGGTATCATACAACATGAGTGAGTGGCGCAGCTTCAAAGCTATCCTGAAGAATCCCAAGAGCGACATCATAGTATTGCTCGTAACCTTCTTCCTCACTGTCATCTTCGACCTCACCGTAGCTATCGAAATCGGTATTCTCATCGCATGCTTGCTCTTCATGCGCCGTATGTCAGAGGTTACCAGCGTATCGGTAGAGACCGAAGAGATTGACCTCAGCGCTGATAGCGACATGCCCGATAACATAGAGCATCTCATCATCCCCGACCGCGTAGAGGTATACGAAATCAATGGCCCCTACTTCTTCGGTATCGCCAACCGTTTCGAGGAGGTAATGAACGATGTAGGCACTATCCCTTCAGTACGCATCATCCGTATGCGTAAGGTACCCTTCATTGACTCTACCGGTGTACACAACCTCACCAACCTATGCGAAAAGTGCTTGCAGAAGGAGATACATATCGTGCTTTCGGGCGTTAACCCCAAGGTGATGAAGGTGCTCACCAAAGCGGGCTTTGACCAGCTCATCGGTAAGGAGAATATTTGCAGCCACATCACTATCGCCTTGGAGCGTGCACACGAATTGGCCGCACAATTTGAAAAATAATATTCACAACATAAAAATTTATACCTATGGCTTTACACATCGTTGACCATCCGCTAGTGCAGCATAAATTGAGCATCATGCGTAACAAAGAAACCTCAACCATGAAATTCCGCGCTCTGCTCGAAGAGATAGCTATGTTCATGGGATATGAGATTACCCGCGACCTCCCCTTGACCTATGTTGACATCGAGACCCCCTTGATGCCCATGAAGGCCCCCAAGATTGCAGGTAAGAAGGTAGTCATCGTGCCTATCTTGCGTGCCGGTTTGGGTATGGTAGACGGACTCATGCGCCTCATGCCATCAGCCCGTATCGGACATATCGGTCTCTATCGCGATGAAGAGACCTGCCAGCCCGTATTCTACTACTACAAGATGCCCGAGAACAAGGACCGCCTGGTATTACTCACCGACCCCATGCTGGCCACTGGTGGTAGTGCTTGCGATGCCATCAAGCGCCTCAAGGCCGACGGCTATACACAAATCCGCTTGGTATGCCTTGTGGCCTCTCCACAGGGTGTACAGGCTGTGCAGAAGCAGCACCCCGATGTAGACATCTATCTCGCTTCGCTCGATGAGGGCTTGAACGACAAGAACTATATCCTCCCCGGATTGGGAGATGCAGGAGACCGCATCTTCGGCACAAAGTAATCAGACAACTTATTCATCTATTTATTATGAATGACAATAAAAAGCTCGGTCCCGTACAGAAGACTATCGTAGGCGTACAATTCCTGTTCGTTGCCTTCGGTGCTACTGTGCTGGTCCCCCTGCTTGTTGGCATGGATCCTTCGGTGGCACTATTTACCGCTGGTATCGGTACACTCATCTTCCATTTGGTAACCAAAGGCAAGGTGCCCATCTTCTTGGGAAGCAGCTTCGCCTTTATTGCCCCCATCATCAAGGCTACCGAACTGTATGGATTGCCTGGCACACTCTCGGGTCTCGTAGCAGTAGGTGCCGTATATGGTATCATGAGTGCCCTCGTACGCTTTCGCGGCGTGAGCTTCATAGCCCGTTTGTTCCCTCCCGTAGTGGTAGGACCGGTCATCATGCTCATCGGTCTGTCATTGGCAGGTACCGGTGTCAACATGGCCAAAGAGAATTGGCTCCTTGCCATCATCTCGCTCATCACAACCATTATCGTATCGCTCTTCGGTAAGGGTCTGCTGCGTCTCATTCCTATCTTTGCTGGTATCGTTGTCGGGTATATTGCTGCAACTATCTTCGGGATTGTCGATTTCCAACCCGTGATTGATGCTCCCTGGTTTGCTCTGCCCGCCTTCGTACGCCCCGAGATGTGCTGGGAAGCAGTAGTGTTCATGATTCCCGTAGCCATCGCCCCCGTCATCGAACACATTGGCGATGTATATGCCATCAATGAGGTGGCAGGTAAGGACTTTGTAAAAGATCCCGGTTTGCACCGCACCATGCTGGGCGACGGCTTGGCTTGCATAGCAGCATCACTTTTCGGTGGTCCTCCCGTAACTACCTATTCTGAAGTTACAGGTGCTATCTCACTGACCAAGATTACCGACCCCTCTGTTATCCGCATTGCTGGTATCGTAGGTATCCTGTTCTCGGTATTGGGTAAGGTGAGTGCTATCCTCAAGACCATACCAAGCGCTGTACTCGGTGGCATCATGTTACTGCTCTTCGGCACCATTGCTTCGGTAGGTATTAGCAACCTGATTAAGAACAAGGTAGACCTTGGCGACACCCGCAATTTGGTTATCGCTTCGCTTATCCTCACTTTGGGTATCGGTGGCGCCGAACTCACCATTGGCAGCATCACCATCGGTGGCATCGGTCTGGCTGCTTTGGTTGGCGTACTACTCAACCTCATCATCCCCAAGAGCAA
>JAFYMV010000246.1 GCA_017548225.1 Bacteroidaceae bacterium
GAACGAGGGCATGGACATGATCTCATTCGGTCCCACACTGATGTCGCCCCACTCACCCGACGAGCGCGTGCTCATCCCCACCGTGCAGAAGTTCTACGACCTCATCTGCTATGTGCTTAAGAAGGGAGTGAAGTAAATAGACAACGGACAACAGACAACGGACGCCTCTAGTTGTCTGTTGTCAAAAAAATAAAAAAATATGAACAAAGAACTTTCATTAAATCCCAATAAGATTGTAGCCCACTTGCAGAAGCCTTGCAAGGAGTTTACCAAGGCCGATATCGTGCGCTACATCAAGGAGACTGGCATCCGCATGGTCAACTTTATGTACCCTGCTGGCGATGGCCGTCTGAAGACACTCAACTTTGTCATCAACAATGAGGCCTATCTCGACGCCATCCTTACCTGTGGCGAGCGTGTTGATGGCAGCAGCCTCTTCCCCTTCATCGAAGCGGGTAGTAGCGACCTCTATGTATTGCCGCGCTTCAGCACTGCATTCGTAGATCCGTTTGCAGAGTTGCCTACACTCTCTATGCTCTGCTCATACTTCAACAAGGACGGTGAGCCCCTGGAGAGCTCTCCCGAGAACACCTTGCGCAAGGCATGCCGCGCTTTCAATGAGGTGACAGGCATGGAGTTTCAGGCCATGGGTGAGTTGGAGTATTATGTGATTGCTCCCGATAGTGGCATGTTTGCCGCTACCGACCAGAAGGGCTACCATGAGTCGGCACCCTATGCCAAGTTCAACGAGTTCCGCACCCAGTGCATGGCCTACATCGCTCAGGCAGGCGGACAAATCAAGTATGGCCACTCCGAGGTGGGCAACTTCACCATCGACGGCATGATTTACGAGCAGAACGAGATTGAGTTCCTCCCCGTGAATGCCTGTGATGCTGCTGACCAGCTCATGATTGCCAAGTGGATTATCCGCAACCTCGCCTATAAGCATGGTTACGACATAACCTTTGCCCCCAAGATCACTGCCGGAAAGGCAGGCTCGGGCTTGCACATCCATATGCGCATCGTGAAGGATGGTCAGAATCAGATGCTTGATGGAGGCGTGCTCTCAGCTACCGCACGCAAGGCCATTGCCGGTATGATGCAGCTCGCTCCCTCTATCACTGCATTTGGTAACACCAATCCTACCTCGTACTTCCGTCTCGTACCACATCAGGAGGCACCCACCAATATCTGTTGGGGCGACCGCAATCGCTCGGTACTCGTGCGCGTACCTCTCGGCTGGGCTGCCAAGAGCGACATGTGTCAGATTGCCAACCCCTTGGAGGAGAAGAGCAACTACGACACTACGCAGAAGCAGACCGTGGAGATGCGTTCACCAGATGGCTCTGCCGATATCTATCAGCTTATTGCCGGACTTGCAGTAGCTTGTCGCTACGGCTTCGAACTTGAGGGTGCGTTAGAGATTGCCGAGAAAACCTATGTGAATGTCAATATCCACCAGAAGGAGAATGCCGATAAGCTTAACTCACTTGCTTGCTTGCCCGATAGCTGCGAAGCTTCGGCAGATTGCTTGGAGAGCCAGCGTGAGGTGTTTGAGAAGCACAATGTGTTCAGCCCCGCGATGATCGACGGCATCATCAAGCGTCTCCGCTCTTATGGCGACCGCACCCTGCGTGCAGATATCAACGGCAACCAGGAAGAGATGCTCAAGCTCGTACATCGCTACTTCCACTGCGGATAACCTTTGGTATAATAGAACAAGAATGCCACCACCCTGAGACTTGTCGGGATGGTGGCATTTGTTGTTTATCTATATTGGACTCGCTGATTCTAGTGTAAGTCTATGTATGACGAAAACAGGTTGAGGGGGGTGAGAGTAGGAGAGTTTAGTGTTGAGAGGTCAAGAGTTTGTCCGATTCCTTGCAAAGAATGGTCGTTGTTTTCTCCCGCAGACTTTTTATACTTTCGCAGACCTTGCGGATCGCTTCGCTCCCACCTGCGTGTTTTGTGTATTTCTATGTGTGTGGTTTAACCTTTCCTTTATTTCAGCAGATTTCAGGCTCTAGTCAGTCCAGAAGGCTTTGGACTCGAGTCCATACAGTTTTGGACTGCAGTCCAGACGGCTTTGGACTAGTGATTACTCCTCTCCTATTAGATAGACTATTGTTGTTTTTCAAGGCAGGGGTTATAAAGCGGAGTTGGTGTTGTTTGCAAAACTCGTACCACCTCCCCCTCTTCGAGGGGAAAGCCTTCGGCGCTCCTTAAGAGAGATGAATCTCCCGCCGTCGTAACCGACGCTATCATTGACTTCAGCCCCTGCGGGCGTCGACCTAAAGGTTCCGCATCGGCCTCCTACTTTAGGAGTAGAATCCTAGGTGTGGACAACATCTATATTATTACCAAATCGAAAGTAAACTTTGCTTTTCGCTTACTTATAACTACCTTTAATCTATGCTCTGCACAGCTTGAAATTAGGCTACGGCTCGGAAAAATACAAGTAAACTTGCTTTTTCACTCGCCTTGCACTAATTTTGTCAAAAATTAGATTTTGTCATATGCAGATAAGAAAAATAATCTTCACTCTTCTTTTTTTCATTGCTCTCGCTATGGTGCCCTCTGCTGCTATTGCGCAAACAACGGCGGTAGAAAAGGTGCTCACGCGTCAACGGGCGAAGACATTGAAAGATGGCTCGCAGTATAAGGGCGACATGATGTTGATGCGTCCTCACGGGCGTGGCAAGCTGACATATACCGATGGCTCGGTCTATCAGGGACAGTTTGAGCATGGTCGTCGTCATGGACAGGGTACGATGACCTATACCAATAGCGAGAAGTATGAAGGCGCATGGCAGAAAGATGTACGCAATGGGCGTGGCACATATCATTACAACGATGGCAACCGTTTTGAGGGTGATTATGTGATGGATGAGATGCAAGGATTTGGCGTTATGCATTACATGAATGGCGATACCTATACCGGATTATGGGAGAAGGGCTTGCGTCAAGGCACTGGAGTGTATATATGGGGTAGCGACGGCTCTAACTACAGTGGCGAGTGGCATGCTGACCACAAGCAGGGTAGGGGGCGTATGTTTTGGCAAGATGGTGCCAGCTATGAAGGTTACTGGAAATACGATGTGCGCGATGGCGGTGGCACCTTCTACTATGCCAATGGAGATGAATACACCGGGCAGTGGCACAATAATGTGCAGCATGGCAAGGGCGAATATCGTTTTGCTGATGGTGATGTATATGTAGGCGAGTATGTCAATGGCGTACGCTCAGGCTATGGCACTTATACCCGTGAGGATGGTAGTGTATATGTCGGCGAATATCAAAATGGTGAGATTGAGGGGCGTGGTCGTTACGAGATGCCTAGCGGTGAAGTGTATGAGGGCGAGTGGATGCAAAACAAACGACATGGACAAGGCGTATGCTACTGGCCCAATGGTGATGTTTATGAAGGTGAGTGGGTGGAGGACCTCCCTCATGGCAAGGGTCGCATGACACTGGCTGATGGTACGGTATATGAAGGTGAGTATAAGGATGGCCTTAAGGACGGCTATGGCAAACTCATACAACCTGATGGCACCAGCATGGAGGGTACCTTTACCGAAGATCTTTGCAACGGTACATTCAAGGAGTACGATGCTCATGGGAAAATCCTCAAAACGATTAGCTATGTTAATGGCATGAAGCGTTAAAGAGCGCCGTAGTAAATCTTATATAAGAAAACATAATAGAGAGAGGATGTACTTGCGAGTACATCCTCTCTCTCTGTATATACGCTTCTCTTGAGAGTAGTCCTTTTCGGGAGATTATTTCTCTCCCTTACGGATTTTCTCAATCAGTTCGTTACCTTTTTTCTCGGCTTCGGCAATCAGTTTATCGCCCTGCTCTTTAGCTTCAGCTACGAGCACATCACCGGCTTTCTCTGCGGCAAGCTTCTTGAGTGCATTGCTACCTGCTTTGCTTATCAGCTTAGCTTTCTGTTCTTCAGCCTCGTCAATCAATTTCTGTGCAGCCTGTTGCGCTGCTTTTACTAGTTCTTCTTTCTGCTTCTCGGCATTGGCAAGGTCTATGCCCAGCTCTTTAGCTACGGTTTCAACAGCTTTCTCTGCTATATTCTCTGCCACACTCTCTACTACTTGAGTGGCTATGCTTTGGGCATCGATGCTAACCTTGGGCGAACTGAATTTGCCTCCTATCTTCAGGTCTATGGTGTTGATGCTTGATGAATTTGCAGGGAGCTTCAACTTGCCGACATAGTCAATGCTCTGATCCAATCCTGTCGTTCCATTGAGATTCAGGTTGATGTTGCCCATCTTGATGTCGAAGGGCTTGGTGTGCACTCGTCCATCCTCAATGGTAAAGTCTACATTGAGGTCTTTTGCACTGAGGTTGTTCAGCTCCTTATGTCCTGTGACATCAGCTATTTGACTTATAATCTTCACGCCGGAGAGATTGAGATCGCGGGTATTGAGGCTTCCGCTGGCGGTAAGTGTCTCCAATTTGGGCGACATGGTATTATCGAGTTCGGTGTCTACTGCAATCTTACCCGAGAAGTCGCCGTTGAGCTTTTCAAAGATGGGGGCCATTTGACGCACCATATCCAACTCTTTGAATGTCTGCGCAAAGGAAAGCCCATTGAGTGCAAATGATGCCTTCAGTTCGGGAGTCGTCTCGTCCTTGGCGGTAGAGTAGCTTCCACTCATCACTGCCGTTCCGCCCATTGTCTGCATGGAGAGATTGCTCATGTCAGCAGTGCCATCCTTTACGATAAGCTTACCGTTGAGGTTGCGCAAGGTAATGTTGCCAAAGAGAATCTCTTTCATGTCTACATTCATGTTGAAGTCAATATTCTTGGGCACTACGAGCACTCCCATCGCCGTTTCCTCTTCGGAGTTTGTTGTGGTCTCTTGCTCCTGCTCAGTATCTTCGGTTTCGGTAGTGGTCATGAAATCGTTCAGGTTCATGCGCTGGCTCTTCAGATTGAGCTGTCCCTTGAGGGTCTCTCCCTTGAGTGCAAATGCCATGTAGTTCTCAAATCTGCAGTCAGCGGTAATGTCATTCTCTCCGACGAGCACCTTCGTTTCGCTTAAGTTGAGGTAGCGTGGAGTGAAAGCAAAGGTGGATTGCTCGATTGCTACTTCGGGTATTCCCTCCATGCTTACTTGCATATCCTGTAGCTTGAGTGTGCCATTGGCCTTGAAACGGTCATATTGCTCCTTCTCGATATATGAGAGTCTGCCTCCGAAACCCATATCGGCCTTGAGAATACCCTCTAAAGTGATATCCTCCAAGGGGTATACCTCCTTTATCTTTCCTAAGTCGAGTGTTCCTTTGGCTGTAGCAGTGAAGTCGGGGTCGCTGATAGGAGTCTTTACTTGTGCCGTCATGGCAAAGGGATTATTCAGCATGTTCAGACTGAATTGCTCCACATTGACCTGTGTTAAGTCGATATCTCCACCCGGATTGCTCACGGTTGCCTTGATTTGTATATCATCGACACCGGCAGGCAAGGCTGGGTAGCGGAAATTGCCATCGCTTACCTTCAACGCAGCCTCAAATTGTGGCAGGGTAGTTTCAGTAAGTTCGCCTTTGGCATAGGCGTATAGGCTTACCGTACCTTCTGCTTTTAGCCCCTCAAAGTCTTTAGCATAGATAGCAGGCACGAGCGATAAGATCTCTTTGAATTGGATGTCCGATGTGTTGAGTCGTAAGTCCATGCTCATGGGAGCATCAGCTGGTATAGCGGCCCATCCGTCAATGTTGGCTTGTATGGCATTCAAGGCCATGCTATTTTCTTTCAGGGTATACTTTCCGTTTGCAAAGTCCGCATCAATGTTCAGGTTGGTACTCATACTGACCTTGTTGAGTAGAGGTATTCCCTCCAACTTGAAAGTGAGTGCTCCGATGGCTGCCTGTAGGTCGAGCAGTGCTCGGTCGGCCGCCATGTCACCACTACAGGTTATTCCCAGTTTGCTGATGTCGGCATACATACCTCCTTGTCTATCGTCGTAGATAATATTGAGGTTTTCTACTGCTACCTTCTTCAGTAGTATACGGAAGACGCTTGTGGTAGTATCAATAGGCTCCTCTATTTCTTCGCTGGGGTACATGATGTCCCAGTTGGCGCGTCCATCCTCCAATACGATGGCTTTCAGGTAGGTGTCTTTGACCAATATCTTGGTAATGTCAAAACCGCCGTTTCCGAAGATTGACTTCAAGTTTACCGCTACCTCCACATCACCTACATAGGCCAATGTGTCGTGGGCAAAAACCTCTTTGCCGCGTAGCCAAAAGCCCTCGATGCCCACCGAAGCTTGAGGGAATTCTCTGAATAGGCTGATGTTCAAGTCTTCGATACCAAACTCAGCATTGATAAGTTTGTTTGCCTCACCGATGACAACTGCTTTAATTTTGTCCTTGAACGCTATGGGCACGATGACCATTGCTGCTACTACGCATACCAGTGCTACACCGATAATCTTTGCTATTTTTTTCATATATATAATGTGAATATTAGTCTTTCTTTACAATTATTGCAAACTTACATAAAAAAACTCATCTTTTACGTCCGTTTGATAAAAAAGTAAGTTTTTTAGAGGAAAGATACAAACAAATGACTGAAATAGGACAAAGCTATTTTAACGTGAGTTCGATATAAGACAACAACTTTAAAAATCTCCTCCTAACATAGGAGGAGTACCCTCGTAGAGGGGGAGGTGGTACGATTATTTGCACGAGAATACCCC
>JAFYMV010000247.1 GCA_017548225.1 Bacteroidaceae bacterium
CAAGTCTTTCTGAAATCTTCGCGAGTGATGATCTGCTTGATGAATGCCAATATATTGTCATAGAATACGCGTGCTTTCACCTCATCGCTCAGTACGCTATAAGCCACGAAAGGGTCGCCCATCACCTCGCGAAGATATTTTTCCAAATAGTCATCTTCCCATGGCGCGGCATAGTCGGGCACTTGACCTGTCTTTACAAATTCGTCGAGGATATTGACATAGTGTTTGGGCTCTCTAAAATAGTACGCTTTATATGGATTCCCTATTTCTTGTCGTATGATTTTCTCTAGTTTTTTGTCATTCTCTTCATTGGGTTCCCAGGTGATACCATTCTCTTTGGCATAGGCATTCATAGTCCTTACCCAATGGAGTGCATCATCCTCTGACCTCATGATATTGCTGGGTGCCAGGAGACCTGTTTCTTCGCAATACTCTTTTGCTTTCTCCTGGCGCCCACTGAAATAACTGCCTCGTATAATCTCAGCCATATAGCAAGTCACTGATGTCGGCTCGCGTTTGAGCCACACTCTTCATATATTCATTCACTGTATCCTGTATATAACGCTTGTCTTCGGGAGTAACGAATATATTGTCTCCAAGGCTCATGATGATGCCATTGAGCAACTGGGCTATTTGTTCAATGGCTGATTCGTAGTCATAATCCTTAAACTTCAACACATTATCCGTCATACTCTTTGCTGCAGCCATCTCGCGTGCCGAGTAGCGCTCCAGTTCGCAACGCACTCCATCAATATATAGATACTTGCTGTCGCGCATGAGGCGCACCTTGCGTCCGTCATGAAAATCCACTCCCTTCAATCCAGGCTTCTCGAATGCCCTGATACGCTCCTTTATGGGAGCAGTTTGGTCATTGTACAGGTGTCCCAAGATGGGCTTGTGCTCACTCATATCGGGCAAGTGGTGGAAGTCTGCCGCAAAGATATAGGTGTTGCCGGTGTTGTATGTCGAGAGTCGATAGTAGAAATCATCGAATAGCATCAGGTTGGCATCCTCCTTTCTTGCCAGTTGCTTCGAGTCCTTCAGAGCCTTAGCTGCTCGCTTGCCACGCAGCGCATTATCCACTTGGCTTTGCAATTGCTGGTGCTGCGTGCTGACTTCGGCAAACACCGATTTCGTCACCACCTCGCGCACCACCTCACGCTCTATAGGCTCGTTCCATAGGCAGTAGGCGAGCACGGCAATGTCCGTGGGGTTGGTCTCGGTGCGTCCATGTATGAAGGCCGATGCCTTGAGCAGGTTTACCGCCTTCTTCCATCGGCGGTCGCTGATGTAGATGCTATATTCCGATTCGCCATGCTCATCTTTGAGACGCTTCATGCGGTTGCGTATGTAGAGGATGCTTGCCTGCACACTCTTGTCCACCTTCACCTGAGCAATCTGTTGTTGCCACTCGGCATATTCCTCGGGAGTTATCTGCAGCTCCTTTAGTCGGGTAGAGTAAGCCACCTCTTCGGTGTCGAGTATCATAGACAGGAAGGTGTTGTCTTCCTTGATGCAGCCCGATATGCAACGCACCAGGAAGCGGTCCCACAATGCCTCCAGTCCCTCACCCTCGGCAGGCAACTCATTGCTGGCAGCGATTAATAGCTTCAGCGGTAGCTTCACCTCCTTGTCGCCATTGCGAAAAACCTTCTCGTTGAGTGCCGTGAGCAACGTGTTCTGTATGGCAGGTCCCGCCTTCCATATCTCATCGAGGAACACCACATCGGCCGTAGGCATATACCCCTCGGTAACGCGTTCATAGGTGTCGCTCACCTTGAGCTTGCTGATGCTCACTGGGCCGAAGATATCGTCGGGTGTGGAGAAGCGCGACATCAGGTATTCAAACGATATCGCTCCCTTGAAGGCGTCCTTCAAACGGCGTGCTACCATACTCTTGGCCGTACCCGGAGGACCGAGCAGGATAATGCTCTCACCCGCCAGTGCTGCTAGCATGCCCAGTCGCAACTCCGTGTCCTTTTCATACACTCCCTTGCCAATCTCACTCAACAGGGCTATGATGCGTTCTTTGATGTTCATGTCTATTGTCATTTCTTATGATTGCGAAGTTACATAATATTTGCATTGGTCAGATGTTTTGCGGAATATTTTTCACTGTTTCCAGTATATTCATGATGTAGGAGGCAGTTCGTGCATTTTCTTTTATGGTGTCGGTAGTTAGTTGTATTGGGTTGTGGCATAGCGCATTAGCGACCGATACCCGGTATCGGTGGAGTGCCGGTTGTTAATGCTTATAGCAAATAGTAAGCAAAAGATTTAATTTGGTAGCAAAACGTCATTTTCCAAGAGATCGAAAAAGGCCGTTTTGAAAATCTACAAAGAGATTTTTTCTCGTCTACAAAAAGAATTTCCAAAATGCAAGGCTCTGACATTTTGATTGGAGCCTTGCATTTTCCTATCCAAAGGCAATTTCCAATTAGATCGCACCTGCGTTCTTGAGCAATCGCAGGTGCGTTGCGAGGAAAAGGCATGTCCGATTTTTCAGAAAGGGATGTCCGTTTTCTCTATGCCATTACATTTACGTGTAATTCATCTTCACTCAATGATATGTTTAACACGAATGCTCACAAATTCCCAATGAACTATTATTTACCCATACAAAGGATACCAGTTGCATCAACGCCCAAATTACAAGTCTGCAATTTCTTCATTGCAAGTCTCTATCGGAAAAATTGCATGTGTCAAAAGAAAACGTTTGCTTTACACAGTTACGACCGATACCCCACCGATACTGGGTGTCGGTCGCTATTTAGCTATGGAACTGCTAATTATAGCTGATTACCGATACCTTGGCAAAAGATACATTCTTTTCGGCATCAATATAATTAGATTTATCATGTTAGCTGCTTAAATTTTGGTATATGGTGCCATTAGTGCCAATATAAATTGGACGAATTAATAATTAATCAAATAGTCCTTCAAAATAAGGATAATCAAGTTCTTTGACATCGTTGAAATTAGTCTTATCAAACAGGTCTCACAAGTGGGTTTTATCCGTTAATGAGATGCCTATAATCTGCAAAACTTCATAAGTTGAGCGTTTCAGTTGCATGTCATGTTGGACGATAGCTACAAAACAATAAGTGATAATAGCCACACTATAGGAGCAGATATTGGTATGTGTATGCCTGATTATGTAAATGTACGTCTTGATGTGGAAGAATGGTATTAATAGAACTTTTGGAGACTCCCGAATTAAATGTCTTGTAACTGATTATGTTTTGCTTATACTTTGCAAAGTATGGGATATAGTAATATGATAAATTAGGCGGCTGTGGCTCGGAAAATTGCAAGTAAACTTGTATTTTCTCTCACCTTGCACTAATTTTGCAGCCGTTTTAACAATTTTATAGATTATGCACGGAATTGGTACAATCCTTTTACTTATCGTATCAAACATCTTCATGACCTTTGCTTGGTACGGTCACCTCAAGTTGCAGCAGATGAAGCTTGTGTCTGACAACACTCCTCTTTACATTGTGATTCTTATCAGCTGGTTCTTGGCCCTCTTCGAGTATGCCTGCCAGGTGCCTGCCAACCGCATGGGC
>JAFYMV010000248.1 GCA_017548225.1 Bacteroidaceae bacterium
CATCTTCGCTCCACTTCTCGTGTTGGTTGAAGGTAGCGTCGAGGTTTACAAAGTTGGGGAAGAATCGACGGGCTGCCACCTTACATGCAAACAGGTAGAGGTCGTAGTTGCGATCTTCAGGGAGGTAGCTCACACCGCGCTTCTTCTTCCATATCTGAATGGGGAAAATAGCGGTAGAGCCATTGCCTACACCCTCGTAGGTTGACTGCAGCAGTTCGCGGATGATGCAGCGACCTTCGGCAGAGGTATCGGTACCATAGTTGATAGATGAGAACACCACCTGATTGCCACCACGCGAGTGGATGGTATTCATGTTGTGGATGAATGCCTCCATTGACTGGTGCACGCGGTTGATGGTGCGGTTGATAGCATGTTGCTTGAAACGCTCGTCTCCTTGCAAGAAGATGAGGTCGTTGGTGATATAGTCCTCAATCTCGGCATCGTACAGGTGCTTCAAATCCATTCCGGTGAGGCTCTCGATATTCTTGATCTCTTCGATGTAGCTCTTGCGTACATAGGGAGCGAGGTAGAAATCGAATGCAGGAATAGCCTGTCCGCCATGCATCTCGTTCTGTACTGTCTCCATAGAGATACATGCCATGATAGAGGCGGTCTCGATGCGCTTTGTGGGACGGCTCTCGCCATGTCCGGCCTGTATGCCCTGCTCGAGAACTTTGTCTAACGGGTGTTGCAGACAGGTGAGCGACTTGGTGGGGTAGTAGTCCTTGTCGTGGATGTGCAAGTAGTTGTTGCGCAGTGCCCACAAGGTTTGCTCTGATAACAGATAGTCGTCAACGAAGGGCTTGGTAGTCTCTGAAGCAAACTTCATCATCATGCCTGCCGGAGTGTCGGCGTTCATGTTGGCGTTCTCACGGGTAACATCGTTCGACTTGGCATTGATGATTTCGAGGAACATCTCGCGTGTTTTTGCCTTACGGGCAATGCTACGCTTGTTGCGGTAGGCCATATAGCTTCTAGCCACCTCCTTGCGAGGTGATGCCATCAGGTGGTTTTCCACCATGTCCTGAATTTCCTCTACATCGGATTGCTCCTTACCGCGAAATTCGATGCGGTCAACAATCTTTGCCACCAGCGCTTCATCCTCTCCACGCTCGGTGGTGAGCATCGCCTTGCGTATGGCAGCGGCAATCTTCTCGCGATTAAAGCCCACGATGCGGCCGTCTCTTTTTACAACTGTCTGTATCATAGTGTGTATATATATATTTGCGTCTTTAACCAAAGCTTCATCTCCCGAAAGCTCTCGAAAGCAGACAAAGGCAGGTCTTCTGACTCGTTCCGCCTTGTGCTGCCTTCCCGCCCCTTTTGGGCAGTGGCGATTGAGAGGGCACAAAGCATCAAGGAACTTACAGCTACGGGTATAGTCTCGGACTTTCACCGAGTTCCCTTTTCATTCTCAACGGTTGCGTCCATTGAGAACACCTTTATCCGCATGCAAAGGTAATAATATATTTGGTAAAAAAATATAATTTTTAGAATAAAAAAATGGGGATTGCACGCTTATTTATACCAGCGGCAAATCCCCATTGATAAGGTGATTTTCTAAAATGTTTTTACCCAATACCTTGGGCTATGGCAGTTAGTTTTTCGGGGCAACAAAGCGATAAAAGTTGCATCCGATAAAGTTGCCCGCCACTAAGCAGGGGTATAGCATCAGCACCTGTGCTAAGTGGGCGAAGGTGTAGCTTGTAGGTGTGGTGAGGTAGTAGAATGCGTCTGCCAAGCAGTGGGGGAATCCGCAGTTGATGAAGAGGGGTACACCGAAGAGTAGCGCCAACGGTTTGCCCTCACGGGCGAAGGCCACTACGGTGGTCATGATGAATCCGCATCCGATTGCCAGCAGACCAGCACGCACAGGACCAAGCGCCAGGCGACTCTCCAGGATACGCTGTGCTGCACTGCCCAAATCCATCGGTGACAAGCGTGAGAGTAACGATACCAAAAGGCAGCCTGTGATGTTGCCCAAAAGAATGAAAAGCAATTTCCCAATGGCGCTAAACCAGCAACTGCGTCCCTGCTCATCGCGCAAGGGGATGAAGCCTGCTGTACCAGTGTAAAGTGGTAATTTATAACCTACTACAGTAAGTAGGCCGAACGAGAAGAGTACGGCGCCTATGATATTCGTGCAAGCCAAGTATCCCCACCCAGCGATGCCTACGGCAGCACCTGCGATGATGGCCGAACGGAATGTGTTTGTGTTCATATCTAAAGTTTTAGTGATTTTTTTGTTCAATGAAAAACGGCCTATGCATTTTTCGGGCACAAAAGTAGTAAAAATCGGCCAATAACGCTACCTTTGTATCGATTTTTTAATACGATACGAAAGTAGAACGCGCTGCTTGACAAGCAGGACTACTTTGCAAATAAGAATACAATATGGCTCTCATCCCTCCTCACAAAGACCCTATGGGCGCTGCTATAGCAGAATATCACCGCACAGGCCGCGCGGGCACTTTGCGCGTGTTCTCATCTCAGTTTGATGAAGATGAAATCCCCGTCGAGCAACTCTTCCGCACCTTCGGTGAGATGCCACAGATAGAGCAGCGGGCACTGACCATTGCTCAAGGGAAAATCCTTGATGTTGGTGCAGGTAGTGGCTGCCATGCTTTGGCACTGCAGGAGATGAGCAAGGAGGTTACGGCTATTGATATTTCCGAACTGTCGGTAGAGGTGATGCGTGAGCGTGGAATACACGATGCCCGCGCCATCGACCTTTATGATGAACGCCTTGCCGAGCAGTACGACACCATACTGCTCTTGATGAATGGATCGGGTATCATTGGTAATATCAGTGGTATGGAGCGTTTTTTTCTGCGTATGAAGCAGCTGCTCAAGCCTGATGGATGCATCTATATGGACTCGAGTGACCTGAAATACCTGTTTGAAGAGGAGGATGGCTCGTATCTGATTGATGTGGCTGGCGACTATTATGGAGTTGTTGATTTCCGTATGCAATACAAGCAGGTCAAGGGAGAGACTTTCGACTGGCTCTACATCGACTTTGATACCCTCTCTTACTATGCCGAGCAATATGGGTTTCATGCGGAGATTGTATGTCAGGGCGAGCACTACGACTACCTTGCCAAACTATCGCGCTAACCTTATTATATTATATAAGCAAAGCACGCGGGACGGATCTCGCGTGCTTTGCCTATTTTATGGACTGCTGCCAATCAGCATGTCCTATGCGTACGGGTAATTACTTTCCGCTTTCGTACTCCTCAATCTTGCCTTTGTTTTCCAAGAGGAAATCGATGTCGTCGAGGGCATTCATCAAGCAGTACTTCTTGTATCCGTTGATGTCGAAAGTCTCGCTGCGACCTGTAGTGATGTTGGTAACCGTCTGGTTGGGTACATCTACACGCACTTCGGCATTGGGGTTGGCAGCAACGGTGTCAAACAACTCCTGATGAAACTCGCGGCTCACGATAACGGGGAGTACGAAGCAGTTGAGCAGGTTGTTGCGGTGGATGTCAGCAAACGAACTACTGATGACTACGCGGGCGCCGTAGCCTGCGATAGCCCAAGCAGCGTGTTCGCGGCTTGATCCTGAGCCCCAGTTTTGTCCACCGATGATAATCTCGTGTACACCCTCGCGAGGAGCCTCGCTAAACTCGGGAAGATTCATCACAAAATCTGCTACGGGCTTACCCTCGCCATCGTAGCGGAGGTCGTGCATGAAGGCATCGCCGAAGAACTTGGGGTCACGGGTTGTGCTGGCCAAGTAACGCGCGGGAATGATGAGGTCAGTATTACAGTTGTCAATCTGGATAGGAAGGCAGGTTGACTGTATGATGTCAAATTTTTGTTTTGCCATAATAATTACATTTTACGAGGATCGGTTACTACTCCAGTGATTGCTGATGCTGCTACTACGAGGGGTGAAGCGAGGATAGTGCGTGCACCGGGTCCTTGACGGCCTACGAAGTTGCGGTTGCTGGTAGAGATAGAGAGCTTACCTGCAGGTACCTTGTCGGGATTCATAGCCAGACATGATGAGCATGAGGGGAGGCGGAGCTCGAAGCCTGCCTCTTCAAGTATCTTGTCGATACCCTCATCGATGATCTGCTGACGCACAAGCCATGAGCCGGGTACGAGCCATGCTACTACATTGTCTGCTTTCTTCTTGCCCTTTACTACAGAAGCAAAGGCGCGGAAGTCCTCGATACGGCCATTGGTGCAAGCACCAAGGAAACAGTAGTCGACGGGAGTACCCTCGAGTTTCTGTCCGGGCTCGAACTGCATGTAGTCAAGCATAGCAAGGAACTGTGCATGGTCTGCCTCGGGCACCTCATCCAATGTGGGGATGCACTCGTCGATGGCGATACCCGCACCGGGGTTGGTACCATAAGTGATGCGGGGAGCGATGTCTTCGGCATGGTAGGTAACCTCCTTGTCGAATACGGCGTCAGCGTCAGAGTAGAGCTGCTTCCACTCCTCTACAGCCTTGTCCCATGCCTCACCTTTAGGCGCATATTCGCGACCTTTGAGGTAGGCGAAGGTGGTCTCGTCGGGAGCGATGAGTCCAGCGCGTGAGCCCATCTCGATAGAGAGGTTTGAAAGTGTCAAGCGGCCTTCCATAGACATGTTGCGCACGGTAGAACCAGCATACTCTACAGCATAGCCTGTAGCGCCCGATGTGGTGAGCTGTGCCATGATGTAAAGTGCTACATCCTTCGCAGTGGTGCCCTCGGGCAGTGTACCCTCGATGTTGATGCGCATGGTCTTGGGCTTGCTCTGCAGGATGGTCTGCGAAGCGAGCACCTGTGCCACCTCGCTGGTACCGATACCCATGGCGATAGCACCTACAGCACCATGTGTAGAGGTGTGTGAGTCGCCACATACGATAGTCATACCGGGCAATGAGAGCGCCTTCTCGGGACCTACCACATGGATGATACCATTGTCTTTGGTACCCATGGCAAAGTGGCGGATGCCAAACTCTGCGCAGTTGGCAGCGAGTGTCTCTACCTGCTTGCGGCCTACGGGGTCATCGATGCGCTCCTGCTGGTCGCTCGGAGTGTTATGGTCGGGCATTGCCACCACCTGCTCGGGGCGGAATACGCGGATGTTCTTGTCTCTCAATGTGTCGAACGCCTGCGGAGTGGTTACCTCGTGGCAGTAGAGGCGGTCGATATAAAGTTGTGTGGGACCATCTTCCACCTTTTGTACTACATGGGCGTCCCAAATTTTATCGAATAAGGTTTTCATTTTCTTACTTAAACTTATTTATACAGTCAATATAAGCCTCTACGCTGGCAGCGATGATGTCGGTATTAGCACCGAAGCCGTAGTAGAGTTGGTTGTTGTACTCTACCTGCATATGTACCTTACCTACATCGTCAGAGCCCTTGCTGATAGCTTGGATGGTAAACTCCTTGAGGGTCATGTTGCGCTTGATGATCTGCTTCAGAGCGCTGATAGCAGCATCTACAGGACCATTACCCGTAGCTGCGGCTTCAAATGATTCGCCTGCGATCTTCAGACCGAGACTTGCTACAGAGCGTACGCCCACACCGCTGGTAACCTGCAGGTAGTCGAGCTTGATGTGGTGGTTGTCGCTGCGGTCAGCACCGGCAAGCATGAGTACATCGTCGTCGTTAATCTCTTTCTTCTTATCAGCAAGTTTAAGGAACTCCTCATATACCTTGTCGAGCTTTTCTTGCTCCATCTCTACGCCGAGCACAGAGAGGCGGTGCTTCAAGGCTGCGCGACCACTGCGGGCAGTGAGTACGATAGCATTGTCGTCGATACCTACCTCCTTGGGATCCATAATCTCGTAGGTCGATACATTCTTCAATACGCCGTCCTGGTGGATGCCGCTCGAGTGTGCAAAGGCATTGCGGCCCACGATAGCCTTGTTGGGCTGCACGGGCATATTCATCAATGAACTTACCATGCGGCTGGTGGGGTATATCTTTTGTGTGTTGATATTGGTGTGGATGCCCAAGTCGGGATGAGTCTTGAAAATCATCGCCACCTCTTCGAGTGAGGTGTTACCGGCACGCTCACCGATACCATTAATGGTTACTTCTACCTGGCGTGCACCATTGAGTACACCGGCTACGGTGTTAGCGGTAGCCATACCGAGGTCGTTGTGGCAGTGGGTAGAGAGGATAGCTCGACCTGCTGCGAAAGCATCTACATGCTCGTAGAGGTACTTGATCTTCTCGCCATACTCATAGGGAGTGCGGAAACCGGTGGTGTCGGGGATGTTACATACTGTAGCACCAGCCTTACATACCGCTTCGATGACGCGTGCCAGGTACTCATTGTCGGTACGACCTGCATCCTCTGCGTAGAACTCCACATCCTCTACATAGCGCTTGGCATACTTGACGGCTGCCACGGCGCGCTCGATGATCTCTTCGGGCGTGCTGTTAAACTTATACTTGATGTGCGAGGGGCTGGTGCCAATACCCGTATGTATACGGCCACGCTTGGCGTACTTCAACGCTTCGGCAGCTACATCAATATCCTTCTGCACGGCGCGAGTCAGTGCGCAGATGGTGGGCCATGTTACGGCTTTACTGATCTCGATGACCGAGTTGAAGTCGCCCGGACTTGATACGGGGAATCCCGCCTCGATGACATCTACTCCCAGTGCCTCCAATTGTTTGGCCACCTGAATCTTCTCCACCGTGTTGAGCTGACAGCCGGGCACCTGCTCACCGTCGCGCAGCGTAGTGTCGAAGATGTATAGTCTGTTATTGTCCATAAGTCTTTTATTTTGTGATAATACCTATTTTTTCATTGTTTTGCATCCTTGTAGTCTATTCGGGTGCAAAGAGTTATACCTTAAAGGGACAAAGATAGTGCAAGTGAAAATAAAAAGCAAGTTTCAATGGGCGAATATAGTGGAAAAAGTCGTTTTTTTTGTACGCAATAGCCTCTCCTCAAACAATAAAGCGGGTGGGGTATTATGACAAACCGTGCGAAAATGCAATTTCTGCATATTCGCACGGTAAGTGTTGTGTTGTTTGTGGGGCTAATTATTCGGCAATCAGCTCCTTGAATGCGGTGAGGAATGCATCGGCATGCGCTTTGGTGATGCCGAGTGCAGGGAGTAGGCGCACGGTTGATACGCCTGCGCCGCCAGTGAAGATGTGCTTCTCGAAGAGCAGGCGCTTGCGGAACTCCGAAGCAGAGCCTTCGATCTCGATACCGATCATGAGTCCGCGACCGCGTACCTCCTTGATTTGGGGTATCTTCTTCAGCTCGTCGATGAGGTAAGCACCCACCTCTGCAGCATTGGCCACGAGATTCTCCTGCTCGAACACATCGAGTACGGCGATAGCTGCAGCGCATGCCAAGTGGTTGCCACCGAAGGTGGTGCCGAGCATGCTGGGCCAAGGCTTGTAGTGTGGAGCGATGAGCACGCCGCCGATGGGGAATCCGTTACCCATACCCTTTGCGATGGTGATGAGGTCGGGGCGGATGTCGGCAATCTGGTGTGCAAAGAAGTTGCCTGTGCGGCCATAGCCCGACTGTATCTCGTCGAGGATGAGCGACACGCTATACTTGGTGGTCACCTCGCGCAGTTGGCGGAGGAACTCTACCGAAGGGCAGTGGATACCTGCCACACCCTGTATGCCCTCGATGATGACGGCGCAGAACTCGCCCGTCTGGAGCTTTGCCTCTACGGCAGCGATATCGCCGAGCGCTACGAACTCTACATTCGCTGTGCGATTAAAGGGGGCATTGATCTTGGGGTTGTCAGTAGCTGCTACGGCACCCGATGTGCGGCCATGGAAGGCCTTGCTGAATGCCAACATCTTAGCTTTGTCGTTATGGAACGAGGCGAGCTTGATGGCATTTTCATTGGCTTCGGCACCCGAGTTGCAGAGGAAGAGGCTGTA
>JAFYMV010000249.1 GCA_017548225.1 Bacteroidaceae bacterium
CTCACCATCGCTGGCAGCGACTCGGGTGGGGGAGCAGGCATACAAGCCGATATCAAGAGCATATCGGCCAATGGGTGCTTTGCTACATCAGTTATCACGGCCATTACGGCACAAAATACGCTCGGTGTAAATGCTATAGAGGGATTGTCTGTTGACATCATCGAAAAGCAGATTGATGCCGTGCTCAGCGATATCGGTGCCGACTGTGTGAAGATAGGTATGCTCCACGCTACCGAAGTGGTACATTGCGTAGCCCGCATGCTCCGTAAGTATGGAATTACTGATATTGTGCTCGACCCAGTGATGGTATCTACCTCTGGGCACAAACTTCTCGAAGATAGTGCCATCGAGGCGCTCAAGAGCGAACTGATACCGATGGCGCGTGTCATCACACCCAATATTCCTGAAGCGGAGGTATTGCTTGGCGAGAATATCAGCAAGCAAGACGAACTGCCTGATGCGGCACGCCGACTAGCAGATAAGTATGGCATATCGGTACTCCTCAAGGCCGGACACCTCATCAATGACGAACTCATTGACATCTTCTACAATCGGGAGTCGGGAGAAACCATCGAACTTCATGCACGCCACATTAACACCCGCAACACTCACGGTACGGGCTGTACACTCTCGTCGGCTTTTGCCGCCCAGCTTGCCAAAGGGCTATCACTCACCGAAGCGGCACACGCTGCAAAGCACTACATCGACCAAGCCATTATCCACGGAGCACACTATGAGATAGGGCATGGGCATGGGCCGGTAGCACATTTTATCAAGTTGTGAGTTATGAGCAATGAGTAATTACTCCTTTACACCATACTCCCTCTTCAAGTATTCGTAACCGATGCGGCAGCGCAGGCAGTCGCGTCGGTCGCAATACTGCTTTTTCAGTTGGATGAGGGCTTGGCTATCGGCAGCATGCTTTGCCAAGATGCCACAATCGGCCCAGCCACGAATGATATAGTTGTTCTCTGCTTTCAACTGCTCGAGCAAGGCCACTGCCTGCTCGCAGTGCTGCTCACTGTCTTTGCGGCGGCCATAGCTGTAGTAGAAAGGAGCTACGGAATTGATGAGCAATAGCGTAACGGTGCTGTCGGTAACGCGCTTTTTTATCGGAGCCGATGTAGTGGAAGAGAACACATAATGCGTATCCCAATACTCCGAAGTACCCACACGAAGCAGCTCAGTGAGTGCCGTGCGGTCTGCAGCATTCAATAGTCGCGACACGCTGATACGGCGCTCATGGTAGAGCATGGCCAACTGTGCCAAGCGTACATGAGGGAAGTTTGCCGGGCGCATGCCGAGCAATCGCCATGCAGTATGGTCCATAGGCTGCAAACCGAATTTGTGTGCAAGGAAGGTATACTCTTTCTTCAGCGATTGGAAATAGGTATCCTGCGCCAATGCCTCGTGATAATATGAGGGTACAGCATCCTCTTCGAGCAAGCCCGCCTGTCCGAAGAACAGCGCCTCCACCTGCAACAAGTTATCAGCATGCTTGTCTACTGCACGGAAGGGCATACGCCGCGCCCACTTCTCATAGGCATCGCCATTGGTGCCAAAGCCAAAGTTGCGGGCAAGGGTAGAGAAGAGCGCATCGTCCCAGTTCTTGTCGTGTGCCTCGTAGCGCTCAGCAATCTGCGCAGCACGCATATCGAGCCGCTCATAGAGCAGCGAAGACATGTAGCTATGCACTACCAGATTGCTTAATTCCGGTATCACACGATAGCAGGGAGGATAATGGTCCGTCTTGCGCAGTTCGTCGTAGTTGCTGACGATATGGGCAGGCACCTCAAGTTGCAGCTGCGGTATGGGCGTTTCATCTGTACGCAACACCTCTCGATCAGCATCAGCAACGACATGCAACACTACCGAGTCGTACCGCTTATTCGTGTCGTGCCCATGCAAGTACCAATCTGAAGCCTTGCCATGAATCTCCACATTGCCCACCCACAGTGTACCGCCAATCTTTACTTTGGCATTGAAGAAGTCAGGTCCATCGTTGCGATTTTCCATACCAGGATGTACCACCTCCACCTCTTGCCCATCGGTAGTGAGTAGCGTTGTGAGCGGAAACAGTCGATGTTTCCAAACATATCGTACCAATTCTTCCATAGCCATGCCTTAAATGATAAGACAAATTACGCAATAAAAAACAATATCTGCAAGTAAGCGTCTACGATAATTACAATTACCACACCCACGGCACCATGCGATAGCGCACGCGCTTCGTATAGTCGGTATATCCGGGCAATCCTTGATGCAATACCTGCTCCTCATTCTTGATGCGTATCATCAACAGCAGCACACAGGGCGACATCACCAGCAATGCCCACCACGAGCCAAGTACAAGGGGAATAGCAAGGTAGAGCAGAGTAACAGCAAAGTACATCGGATGGCGTACAATGCCATATAAGCCCGTATCAATGACACGCTGCCCCTCTTGCACCTCCACCACACGCGACAGGTATACATTCTCGCGCAACACCTCGCCATAGAGCGCATAGCCCACAAGGAGCACAACAGAAGAGATGATGACTACAGCGTTTGACACATGACTCCACCCGAAGCGGTAGTCTAGTCCAGCCACGATGAACGAAGCCACAAGCAGCAGTCCCGATAGTGCCACCACACCCTTTTGCTCCTTCTCGCGCTCCTTCATCTCCAAGCGCTTGCGCAGCAGTTCGGGATTCTTTATAAATAGTACCACCCCCATGATAAGGATAGGCACAAAGAGTAAACCAATGAAAAGCCACGCCCCACGATAAGCCAATGTACCCGCTGGAACAAAGAGCATAGCTCCTGTGATGAGCAGCCCGCACAAGAAGGCGACCAAAGTCTTGAGCAATAGTTTCATAGCATCTTTAATTTATGAGATGTGGGCAATAAGCTAACATACAATGGCCAACTGCTAATAGCCAACAGCCAATAAGTTACTCTATTAACAACTGGCGTGCAAACTCCCAAATGACAATGCCTGCCGTCACCGACACATTGAGCGAGTGCTTGGTACCATATTGAGGCAGCTCTATACATCCATCGCTCATATCTACCACCTCTTGCTGCACGCCCTTCACCTCATTGCCAAAGATAACGGCATATTTCTTACCTTTCTCCAAGCGAAGTTCTTGCAGTGCGATGCTCCCTTGCACCTGCTCTATGGACAGCACGGTGTAGCCCTCACGATGCAGCTGCTCCACTGCCTCGCGCGTATCCTTGAAGTATTGCCATGCCACCGAGTCTTCGGCTCCGAGTGCTGTCTTATGAATCTCTGCTGAAGGTGGGGTAGCAGTAACTCCACAAAGGTATATACACTCCACACGATAGGCATCAGAGGTGCGAAATACAGAGCCCACATTGTGCAGACTGCGTACATTATCAAGTACCACCACGAAAGGCACCTTATCAGCCTCACGATAGTCCGCCACATTCATACGGTTCAGTTCAAGGATACCAAGCTTCTTCATGATTGTTCTATAATTTATTGCAAAGATACGAACAAGTGAGCGAAAAATGCCAAGCTTGCTTAAGCATTTCTCACAGCGAACGAAAGTATCTTCGCGATTTATCGCAAAGATACGGATAAGCGAGTGAATAAACAATGCTTGGATTAAGAAAGCTTGCTTGCTATAATCTAGGTTTTGATTTATTCACAGCGAGCGAAAGTATCTAAACGACGAAGTCGTAAAGATACGAACAAGCGAGCGAAAGTATCTAAACGGTTTACCATAAAGGTACAAAAAAGACTTTCTTAACAATATAAAAATACCTGACATGGGCATGTCAGGTATTCGTTACTTTACAAACTATTTAGTCTATATCGATAAGCTGTAAGTTCTTGTTGAAGGTGAGCTCTACACGATTGCTCAGCTGCACATCTATTTCGCGGTGGTCGCGCTCGATCTTGGTAACTTGAGCATCGGGGTAGCGAGCCTCGACAACTTTGGTTATGGCGCTGGGGACAATACCTGCGGGAACAGGGTGAGTGCTACAATCCACTTCGGTCCAGTTGCCCTTGCGGTCAAACTCCACTTTGTATCCATTGGTAAAGATGACATCGTAGTTCAGCTCCGTCACATCAGTCTCTTTATGAACTAATGAAATCTCCATTTCAGGGAAATAGGTAGAGAGGAAAGTCTTGGCCTTCTCGGGCAGTTGCTCCTGAAGAATGGACAAATAGTTATCGGCACAAGCAGTAGCCACTAAAGCACATACACACGCAAGGGTAAGAAAAATCTTTTTCATAATTTCGTTAGTTTTAGGGTTAAACAATACTTTTTGTTAAAAGCACGCGACAAAGGTAAAACCAATAATTTGAAAAACAACTTATATATCAAGTTATTTCCAATAGTCTAAATCTATCACCTAATAACGAAAAACTATAAAGAGATGTTTACTTGCGGTACAGGCATCTCACAGCTACTCCCAGCACTCCACCTCGTGGCGCATAGCTTCGGGCATCTCGTCCTTGCTGAAGGTGGGACTGCTGATACCTTTACGCTTCTTGGTGGTATAGTCGCGCAATAGCCAGAGCACCTGACGCGAGAGAAGCACGATAGCGATAAGGTTACATATAGTCATCAAGCCCATCGTAACATCAGCAAAGCTCCAAGCAAGGTCAAGGCTCATCATTGCACCACACATCACCATAGCACCCACAAGCACGCGGTAGATCCATAGGAATATAGGACGGCGACTGATGAAGCGAATATTCGACTCGCCATAGTAGTAGTTACCGATAATACTACTGAAAGCAAACAGCAATATAGCAATAGCCACGAACACCGAACCCAGACTACCTACCTGCTCGGTAAAAGCAGCTTGAGTGAGCTGTATGCCATTGAGCGATGCATCAGACGAAGGGTTGCTCACCAAGATGATGAATGCAGTACAAGTACAGATTACCAGAGTATCGGTAAACACGCCGAGCGCCTGGATAAATCCCTGCTTCACGGGGTGCGACACGGTAGCTGTAGCCGCCACATTGGGTGCCGAGCCCATGCCCGCCTCATTGCTGAAGAGTCCGCGCTTGATACCCTGCATCACGGCAGCACCCATACCGCCACCTATGGCCTGCTCCCACCCGAAAGCGCTGCGGAAGATATGGCCCAATACGGCAGGTATTTCAGCGATATTATAGATGACCACACCCAAGGCAAGGATGATGTATCCCACTGCCATGATAGGCACGAGCCAACTGCTTACCGTAGCTATACGGTGTATACCACCGAAGATGATGACGAGTGTCACCGCCGTAAGCCCTATACCCATCCATGTATGGTCAACGCCAAAGGCATGCTCCCACGCCGCACAGATGGTATTGCTCTGCACCGAGTTGAAGGCAAAGCCGAAGGTAATGGCGATGAGCACGGCAAAGAGTATACCCATCCAGCGCTTGCCCAATCCATACTGCATATAGTAGGCAGGTCCACCGATGAACGAATCCTTGTCCTTACGCTTATAGAGCTGTGCCAATGTAGACTCTACAAAGGCATTGACCGAGCCCAGCAGCGCGATTACCCACATCCAGAACACCGCACCGGCACCACCTACGGCAATGGCTGTAGCCACACCCGCCAAGTTTCCCGTACCCACACGACTGGCAATAGATACGGCAAACGCTTGGAACGACGATACCTGACGCTTGCCGTCATCACTTTTGGGAGCACTCTCAGTGAGCAGGCGCACCATCTCGCGCAAGTTGCGGAACTGCACGCCGCGTGTACGCCAAGTGAAATAGATAGCACACCCTATCAGCATGGCTATGAGGATATAGGTCCATAGCACATCGTTAACAGTATTGATGATATTTTGCAAGATTTCCATATTTATGATTTATTTTTGTTTTAGGAGTTAAGGAGTTTTCGCTTCGCTTAGGAGTGAAGACGATAGTCCATTCGCGGCTCACGATTTTCATAGTCTAAAGTATTGTCTTTACTTCTTCACTCCTCTACTCCTTTACTCCAAAAAAAACTCATCGCTCACAGCTCAATGCCAAACGCTTCACTATTAACACAAATCCGCCTGTAAGGATGAGGTTAAACACCAAAGTGAGCACCGAGATGAGCAAGATAGGTCCACCGATATGGTAACCCAGTGCAATGAAGATGACACCTGCACCCACCTCGCCGCGGGTAAACATACCTACAGAGAGAGCCAGTCGCTCCTTGAGCGAGCGCTCGCGATAGAAGAGCATCGGAGTCAGCTTACCCACATTAGAGAGCAATGATATGATTACCACATGCAAGGCAATGCTTCCCCATGAGAGCATGGGCAGTGAAGCGATGATGCTATTGGTTTGCGCGGGAGTCTCCTCCAAGTGAATGAGCGGCATGCTCATACCCACCAGCAACATAAAGAGGAGTGAGATGAACGATGATGCGCGATCATCAGCTTTTGACGACTTGTACCCATGCTTGATCACCATACCCAGTACAAAGGCAGGCAATAGCACCTCGATGTGTACGCTACCCTCCTCGCCAAAGAAGTGATCGGTAAGGATATATATAATATAGGTAGCGCCATATACTAGAGCCGAATAGCCGAGCAGACTCTTCCAGCCGCAGTTCAGTGAATAAGACGACATCTTCTTCCAGCCTATCCAAAGCAAAAGAACTACCACCACGAGTATCACACCCATCTGCCACTGCATACCTATCATAGCTATCTGCAAGGGGATCATCAGCAATATGGTGTCAAGGTCATCAAAGATAGCCAGCACCTGTATCTTCTTATATATCCAGCTCTTTTGGAGGCCGATAGCAGCCAGCATGGTAAAGAGAATACCTGCCGATGTAGGTGCTGCAAAGCGGCTCAACAGGAGCGACTCTTTCCACACCGCAGCGTTGCTCCACCACTCCGATGGCATCAACACAAAGATATAGTACAAGGCAATCAGCAGCCATGGCATAGCAGCAGCCAGCATGGCCACGAGGTAATCTTTGGCATAAGACTTGATGTTCGATTTATCCACCTCAAACTCGCGTCCTACATTGATCATGATAAAGGCAAGACATACGCCGAGTAGTATCTCTATACCGTGGCGTGTGTGTTCATAGCATGTTTCGGTTAATAACCCTGGCATCAGTTGCGATAGCAGCAGTCCAATCATCAGCATCGCGGAGAATGACAAAACTTTCTTCATTGAGATTCTTCGTTCTTACTTATTTAATTAATTCATAGTATTTTCAGTTTGCAAAGATACGGAAAAATAAGCAATTCACAAAATCACCCCTACGAGACGCAAAGAAATCCCATACAAAAATTTTGTAGCATATTGATAGGCGAATCCTTTAGTTTGCTTACGCGGTGTAAAAAATGGAAGTATAGACTTTACCACTCATAAAACAAGATGTCACCGTATACTATGAAACGGTGACATCTTGCATTTTCCTAATCGCTCATGGTTGCGTTCTTTTCGTTTGTCTTGGGGATTGGGCGAGAAAATTAGTGCCAGGCGAGAGAAAAGCCAAGACTTGTTTTGAGTTTTTGCTTTTCCCTTACGGCCAGCGACCTAAAGGTTCCGAGCCGCAGCCTAATTAAAAGATGCAAAGCAGATTAAAGATTGTAAGGATGAAGCGGTAAGTAAGAATAGAAAAGCCCCGCACGAACTCAGATGCGGGGCAAGTGTCAATTAAAACATACAAGCCACTATTGAACAAACAAGAGAGTGGTGGTGTCGATTGAGTCCTTATTTATTTTCAAATATATCTAATTGTTTCTTGAATTCCTCTACTTTCTCGCCCAGCGCATCATAGCGACGGAGTATAAAGTCCACAACAGTTGCGGCATCCTCTTTGGTAGTA
>JAFYMV010000250.1 GCA_017548225.1 Bacteroidaceae bacterium
CGTTGTTGATGGAGATTCTTCCAAATATTTAGAATTGTGAATATAGACCGTTTGTCAGGCCAAAGGATTGGTCATATAGAGAGAAGGCAGTTTTACCTTTTCTTGGATAACCTCGCGAAAGAGATTCGTGAGGCTCAGCTCACTGAACTGGAATATGAGTTGGGAGGTATCGTCAGTACCTACGACGCGCTTATTGACTATTTCAAGCAGGGTGTTGCTGACCCAGAGCGCGATAGGGTATATCATCAGTTGGTGGGGCGTGCCCTGCAGCTGAGCGACCTTTGCGCCATTGCCGCACATGCGGGCAAGGAGTTTCCTTATTACATCGCTCAATACAAGACGGCTCGCCGCGAGTCGCTCAACGCTTATCGCCTGCAGCTCGAGGCCTTTGCCGAGGGCATACGCAGTTTGCAAGGTGAGGAGCTGAAACAGTTGGCGGCAACACATGACCGCCAGCTGGCATCGCTCTTCACAGACCTCTGGACACAGGGCGCATGGAGTGCTGCTACGGCGGCTGAAGCTGATGCCTTGCTGCTATCGCCCACCATCACATGTGCCGATCAGTGCACCGTCGTGAGTGCGGTAACCTTGAGCATGCTGCGCATGTTTGACCCATTGAAGCTGCTCTTCCTGTGTGATGCCTACTACCATCCCGAAGCGATGGTGAGCATGCGCGCACTGGTGGGTATCGTCATCGCTTGCTATTGCTGGGACAACCGTATCGGCTATTATAGCGAGGTGAAGGCTCGCCTCGACCTGCTCTGCGAGGATCCCTTGTTTGGCGACCAGACCTGCGAGGTGATCTTGCAATTCACACGCAGCACCGACACCGAAGAGGTGGACCGCAAGATGCGCGAGGAGATTATCCCCGAGCTGATGAAGAACCCCAAGCTCAGACAGATGCCCAATATCAAACCTGACGACCCCAATGCGGACGATATCAACCCCGACTGGGAGGAGTGGATGCACGAGAGTGGCTTGGAGGAGAGCATGCGCGAGATTACCGAGTGGCAGATGGAGGGCGTGGATGTGAACATGAGTACCTTCTCACAACTCAAGCGCTATCCCTTCTTCTACAATATATGCAACTGGTTTCGCCCGTTTGATGCGTGGCAGGCCGATATGTTGGGCATCGTAGGCAGTGTACATGGCGCGGCCAACCCGATAGCCGAGACGATATTGCAATCGAACTACATGTGCGACTCGGACAAGTATTCTTTCTGCTATGCCATACGCGAGATACCGGAGATGCAGCGCAATGCGATGATGAGCCAGCTTGAGGAGCAGAATAGAGCGTTGAAGGAGAATGCCGACATGCCTGACCTGAAGCGCTTGAGCAAGCAGACTACGCAGAGCATCATGCGCCAGTATGTGCAGAACTTGTATCGATTCTTCAAGCTCTTCTCCAATGCGCAGGAGTTTGACCATCCGTTTGAATATATCATACAGCGCCCGGAGCGTACCAACCCGCTACGCCACCTTATCGTGGAGCCCGAGCGCTTGTTCAAGATCATCGGTCTTAACATCAAGCAGAAACGCTACATGCGCGCTGTCGACTACTTCATCTGTGTGGAGGAGTCGCACCCCGAATGTATGGAGGCTACCCAGTTGCAGCAGTTGGGCCTCTGCTATCAGAAGCTGAAGATGTATCGTGAGGCCATTGAGGCGTATGTGAAGGCCGACCTGATGAAGCCCGATAGCTACTGGACAATACATCACTTGGCACAGTGCTACCGTGAGCAGGGCAACTACGCGAAGGCGCTCGAATATTATGAGATGGCCGAAACGATGAAGCCCGACAACCTCAGCCTGACCTTCCATGTGGCAGAGATGCTATATGAGTTGGGCGAGTATGAGGCGGCGTTGCCCCGATTGCATAAGATAGACTATCATCACCCCGAGTCGCTCAAGTCGCTCCGCATGCTGGCCGAGTGTCATTTCTTATGCGAGCAGAGTGCGCAAGCTACCAAGTGCTATGAGCGTATGATCGTAGAGCATGCTGCCGATCTCACTTCGGATGACTGGCGTTTTGCTGCTTACAACTACTGGGTGCAGGGCAATAGAGACGAGTGTTTCCGTAGCTTGAGCCGTGCTGAAGAGTCGTATGTGCAGGAGACTATGGCAAACAAGGAGTGCGAGTTTGCCGATGTGGTGTTCGACGATATCCGCCTCTTGGCCTCGTTTGGCGCCCGCAAGGAGGAACTGGGATATATGTATGATGCTTATTATAGGACGAAAAGAGGTTGAGGGTTTAGAGTTGAGGGTATTCATAGTCGAAACTATCGTCTGAACTCCTCTAACCCCTAACCCCTAAACACTAAACCCAAAACACATGTGGCTTTCCCTAGCATTTCTCTCGGCTACACTGCTCGGCTTTTATGATGTGAGCAAGAAGCAGGCGTTGCGTAGCAATGCCGTCATTCCTGTGCTCTTCTTGAACACCTTGTTCTCGATGCTCATCTTCGTGCCGTTCATCCTGTTGTCGGCCACTACGGATGTGCTTGAAGGCACTATGCTCCATGTGCCCATGTGCGGCTGGGAGGTGCACAAGTTTATCGTCCTGAAAGCTTTCATCGTGCTTGGTTCATGGCTTTTCGGCTATTTCGGTATGAAGCATCTGCCCATCACCATCGTGGGGCCTATCAATGCTACGAGGCCTGTATTGGTGCTATTGGGTGCGTTGCTCATCTTTGGTGAGCGGCTCAATGTGTATCAGTGGATAGGTGTGCTCTTGGCGATAGCTTCGGTGCTGCTGCTCAGTCGTAGTGGAAAGAAAGAGGGTATCGACTTCCGTCACAACCGTTGGATATATTGCGTGGCGATGGCTTCACTGCTCGGTGCGTTGAGTGCATTGTACGATAAGTTCCTCATGCGCCAGTTTGATAGCATGGTGGTGCAGTCGTGGTTTACCGTGTATCAGTTTATCATCATGGGCGTTGTCCTGCTGGTGCTTTGGGCCCCTCGTAGGAGTCAGTCTACTCCTTTCCGTTGGTCGTGGGTGATACCGCTCATATCCATCTTTCTTTGTGCCGCCGACTTTGCCTACTATACCGCCTTGTCCCAGCAAGGGGCACTCATTGCCATTGTCTCTATGGTGCGTAGGGGTAGCGTGCTGGTGTCGTTCTTGTGTGGCGCATTGCTCTTCCGCGAGAAGAATCTCAAAAGCAAAGCCTTCGACCTGTTGCTCGTGCTCTTGGGTATGTTGTTCTTGTACTGGGGTACGAGAGGGTAGGGTCGCTTTTTTGTCAACCGTCAACCGTCAACCGTCAACAGTCAACAGCCTCTGCGAGTGTAGCGGTGTACTAAACAATATCTTCTCTCTATTGTTATTGCCATAAGTGCGAGGGTGTTTGGTTTTATCTATAAGCACATAGATGCGGTGTATTTGCACGGATAAAATCAACCCCTTACCTTTGCATCGTAAAAACGATTAAAGATTAACGAAAACGAAGATAAGGAAGAAAACAAGTATCAGCGAACAGACTATTGTCTGCACTCCTGTACTCTAGACTCCTGAAACAGCGTTCGCTGGTCGAAGGGAAAAGCAACTCCTAAAAGAAAGAATTATTAACTCTAAAAACTCAAATATTATGGCAGTAAAATTTTTCAAGTGCGAACATTGTGGTAATGTAATCCAGAAGGTAGTAGATTCTAAAGTTCCCGTCGTATGCTGCGGCGAAAAGATGAAGGAGCTCACTGTAAACACCGTCGATGCGAGTGTAGAGAAGCACCTCCCCGTAGTGACTCGCGTAGACGATTGTCACATCAAGGTAGAGGTAGGCGCAGTGCCCCATCCTATGACTGAGGAGCACCACATTGCCTTCATCTATGTAGAGACAGAAAACGGCGGTATGCGCATCGACCTCGCTCACGATGGCAAGCCCGAAGCTGTATTCTGCACCTGCGCAGACAAACCCATTGCCGTGTACGAGTATTGCAACCTGCACGGAGTATGGAAGACTGAACTCTAATACCAAAAGGGAAGGGGGAAATGTTATAGAGATGGCCATCTCTGCATGCTAACTTTCCCCCTTCACCGTCTAATCTTCATTTAACGATTAACGATGAACGGTTAACGAACTTTGTCTATAGACTGTTGTCTGTTGACCGTTGACAATAATAGAAATTTTATTATGTTAAGCCCAAAACTTCACGAAGCGATAAATGCTCAGATCAATGCCGAACTATGGTCGGCGTATCTATACCTTGCCATGTCAATGGATGCTGAGGCAAAGGGCCTCAAAGGTGTAGCCAACTGGTTTCATGTGCAGTATCTCGAGGAGCAGGACCATGCCCGCATCTTCATGAACTATCTCAACTCGCGCGATGCCAAGGTGACGCTCCTTCCCATTGCCGAAGTGCCTGCCGAGTGGGATAGCGTACTCTCCATGTACAAGCAGACTCTCGAGCACGAGAAGAAGGTGACCGCCCTCATCAACAACTTGGCAGCCATTGCCAACGATGACCGCGACTTTGCCTCTATCAATCGCCTCGTATGGTTTATCGACGAGCAGGTAGAGGAGGAGGAGAACGCCCGCGAGATGATTGCCGCTGTCGAAGCCGTCGAAGGCAACAAGTACGGCATGTACATGCTCGACAAAGA
>JAFYMV010000033.1 GCA_017548225.1 Bacteroidaceae bacterium
ATACCCAAGATTGAGGGGGCCTTCCGTGCTATTGATGGAGGTGTACAGTGTGTAGTCATCAAGCATGCTGACAATCTCGACAATACACTCGAGACACGCATCACCGACTAAAAGAGAAATACGAACTACCGGTGGCGGACACTATGCACGACAACCGTGTGCATTAGTGCCCGTCATCACTGTTTTTTTGTGGGTTATAGGGGGGAGATAAAGAAATATTCGCTGGAAAGTGAAAAATATGTAATACAAATTTGGTATATTCAAAAAAACAAGCTACCTTTGCACCGCAATTCCAAAAAGGAATGGCGGGATAGCTCAGCTGGTTAGAGCGCATGATTCATAATCATGAGGTCCCCGGTTCAATCCCGGGTCCCGCTACAAGGAGATGATCGTTGGTCATCTCTTTTTTTGTGTAATAATGTATACTTGCTTTTAGCTAGCTACGCTGCGCTCGCTGCGAAAAACCAAAGCTAACTTTGTTTTCTCGCTCGCTTTTCGTACCTTCGCACTACAATAGACTATACGCATCCGTATGATTCAAGAAATCCAACTACGCATTCTGCCCGAGCAGGCGGCTAACGAGCAGAGCATCAAACAATATGTAGCCCGTGAGAAGGGACTTGACGCCCGCACCATCAAGGCGGTGCGCACCCTGAAACGCAGCATCGATGCTCGCCAGCGCACAATCTTTGTCAACCTTACTGTGCGACTCTACATCAATGAGTTGCCTACCGATGATGAATACACCGAGACCTACTACCCGATGGTAGATGAGGGGCCTGAAGTCATCGTGGTGGGCGCTGGTCCGGGTGGACTCTTTGCTGCCTTGCGCCTTATCGAGTTGGGCTGCCGTCCCATCGTGGTGGAGCGCGGAAAGGATGTACATGCCCGCAAGAGAGATATTGCCCGTATCTCGCGCGAGCACACCGTTGACCCCGAGAGCAACTATAGCTTTGGTGAGGGCGGTGCAGGTGCCTACTCTGATGGCAAACTCTATACGCGCAGCAAGAAGCGTGGTAATGTGGATAAGATTCTCAATGTATTCTGCCAGCACGGAGCGTCTACAACGATATTGAGCGATGCGCATCCTCACATCGGTACCGATAAGTTGCCCCGCGTGATTGAAAATATGCGTGAGACCATACGCCGCTGCGGTGGTGAGGTACACTTTGAGACCCGCATGGACCGTCTCATCGTGGAGTGTAATCGTATAATAGGTATAGAAACTAACACTGGGCGTATCTTTCGTGGTCCTGTCATCCTTGCCACTGGGCACTCGGCACGCGATGTATATCGCCACCTCTACGCCTCGGGCATTGACATCGAGGCTAAAGGTATTGCGGTGGGCGTACGCCTTGAGCACCCTTCAGAACTCATCGACCAGATACAATATCATAACAAGAACGGACGCGGCAAATACCTGCCCGCAGCCGAGTATAGCTTTGTCACTCAAGTGGACGGGCGCGGTGTGTATAGCTTCTGCATGTGTCCGGGTGGTGCCGTAGTACCAGCTGCCAGTGGTCCCGAACAGATTGTGGTCAATGGTATGTCGGCCTCGCATCGCGGCTCGCGTTGGAGCAACTCGGGCATGGTGGTCGAGATTAGGGTTGAAGACCTCTCGGCAATAAACAATGGGCAATTGACAATTGAGAATGAACCCTCACCTCTCAACCCTCACCTCTCAACCCTCACCTCTCAATCCTCCTCTATCCACCCCCTTGCCATGCTGCACTTGCAAGAGGAACTTGAGCGCCAATGCTGGATGCAAGGCAATCGTCGCCAGACCGCACCTGCACAACGCATGATGGACTTTACACGCAAGAAACTCTCATACGATCTTCCTGCTTCGTCTTACTCGCCTGGACTCATCTCGTCACCCCTTCACTTTTGGATGCCGCAGTTCATCAGTAGTCGCTTGCAGCGCGGATTCGAACACTTTGGACGCACCTCGCGCGGCTTCCTCACCAATGAGGCTACGGTGATAGGCATGGAGACCCGTACCTCGGCTCCTGTGCGCATCATACGCGACCGTGACACCCTGCAGCACATCACCGTAAGTGGACTCTTTCCCTGTGGAGAGGGAGCAGGCTATGCAGGTGGTATCGTGTCGGCTGGTATCGATGGAGAGCGTTGTGCTGAGATGGCTGCCGAATATGTGAAAAGCATACTTTAATTTGGCAGAGAGCCCCAGATTGAGTAATTTTGCGACAAACAATAATACCGAAGAATCGTGGAAATAAAAAGTGCCGAATTTGTAATGAGCAATACCCGTCTCGATCGTTGTCCGCAGACGGGACTACCCGAATATGCTTTTATAGGTCGCTCGAATGTAGGTAAGTCGAGCCTCATCAACATGCTCACCCGCAAGCCCAAGCTGGCGATGACCTCTGCCACTCCGGGCAAGACGATGCTCATCAACCATTTCATCATCAACAAGTCGTGGTACCTTGTCGACCTCCCTGGCTATGGCTACGCCCAGCGCGGCAAGAAAGCTAAAGATAAGCTCACACAGATGATTGAGAACTATATCCTCGAACGCGAGCAAATGACTAATCTGTTCTTGCTTATCGACATCCGCCACGAGCCTCTCGCTATCGATCTCGAGTTCATCGAATGGTTGGGCGAGAATGGGGTGCCCTTTGCCATCATCTTTACCAAGGCCGACAAGCTCGGCGTGCAGCGCCAGCGCGAGAATGTAGAGCGCTACCTCGCTCGTCTGTCCGAGCAATGGGAAGAACTGCCGCCACATTTTGTAACCTCTTCAGAAAAGGGGCTGGGGCGCAATGAGGTATTAGGATATATCGAACAGATAAACCAAAGCTTAACCCAAGTCTAAATCTAGGGCTTCCTTCAACTTGGTCAGTACCGAGTAGCGTTTTTCAAGGATTTGGAACTGCTCTACACGGCTATAGATGTGTCGCGTTTCTTGCGTCTCATCCACTACTACCTTGATTGTCAGTTTGCTATTTTGTAATTTCTTGCGCAAGTATCCCTCTAATTGAGGACGCATGTTTTGGATATCCGTCGCCACCATACGGTTGTCGATGGTAACCTGGATTGTCAAGCCCTCTACGAGCGAGGGACGCATGTTGGTCAGTCGGCCGGCTAATGCTGAATGCTCTTGGGGGAGCGATGCGGCAAACTGTTTCCAGCAGATGCGTACACCATCCTCTGCTACAGGTAGGTCTTCTATGACCTCCTTTGCCATGCCGATGGTGTTTTGTGTCGCCTGACCCGCATTTTGCGTGCTGCTTCTTTGCTCGACCACCTTGCCTCGTATCGAGAAGGTAGGTCGTTTCAATACACGCATTGTGGGGGGCGTAGTGGCTTGCGTGCCCGATGCCGTAGGAGTTGCGGTCTGTGTCGTGGTTGTTGTAGACGAAATCGTTGTACTCTTATTGGCATTGGGTACATGAGCAGCTGCCACGCCCGCCTGCGGGGTGGCTGTTGGGGTCTGCTTACTATTGTTCGGCTGACTCGCAGAGGCGGCTGCTACCGCCTTTTGGAAGAGGGGTTTCAGACGCTTGGGGCCACGCCCCGAGCCTATCTCATCAGCCTCTCCAGTGAGTTGTGCCAACTGTATCAATGTGAGCTCCACGAGCAAGCGCTTATTCTTGCTTACGCGGTAGTTAAGATCGCAGTCGTTGCACAACTTGATTGCATGTATTAAGAATCGTTCGCTACACTTTTTTGCCTGTTCGCGATAGCGTTCACGCACATCATTGCTTACCTCAAGTAGTGGTAGTGTAACCTCCTCGCGACTCACTAGCAAGTCGCGCAGATGTGCCGTTAGGTTAGTGATAAAGTTTCCTCCATCAAAGCCACGACGCAACACCTCATTAAAGAGCAGCATTACTTCGCTAATCTTGTGCTCCAGACAAAGATCCGTAAAGCGGAAATAGTAGTCATAATCCAGGATGTTCAAACTACTGATCACTCCTTGGTAGGTCAGGTTGCCCTGCGTGTAGCTTACCATTTGGTCAAAGAGCGAGAGTGCATCGCGCATACCACCGTCCGCTTTCTGCGCTATGGTGTGAAGAGCGGCTTCTTCCGCCGTTACTCCCTCCTTTGCAGCTACCTTTGCCAGATGCTCTACGATGTCGCTCATCTCGATGCGTGTAAAGTCATAGATCTGACAACGCGAAAGGATGGTAGGCAACACCTTGTGTCGTTCCGTAGTGGCGAGGATGAATATCGCATGTTTGGGCGGCTCCTCGAGTGTTTTAAGGAACGCGTTAAACGCATTGGTAGAGAGCATGTGTACCTCGTCAATGATAAAGACCTTGTATCGTCCTATCTGCGGCGGTATGCGCACCTGATCTATCAGCTCGCGTATATCGTCTACTGAGTTGTTCGATGCTGCGTCCAGTTCGTGAATGTTCAGCGAGCGTTGCTCGTTGAATGCGCGGCATGACTCGCACTCATTGCATGCTTCCCCTTCTGGGGTAAGATGTTCACAGTTGATAGACTTGGCCAAAATACGCGCACAAGTAGTTTTTCCCACTCCACGCGGTCCGCAGAAAAGGTAGGCGTGTGTCAACTTACCTGTGAGGACAGCATTCTTGAGTGTTACGATGAGCGCCTTCTGTCCCACCACTGTATCAAAAGTAGCAGGGCGATATTTACGCGCCGAAACGATGAAGTTCTCCATTGATGTTATTTTTCTACAAATTTAGTGCAAGGCGAGAGAATTATCAAATTTATTTGAATAATTCCGAGCCGCAGCCTAAATTCAAACCGCAAAGCAGATTAAATTTAGTGCAAGGCGAGAGAATTATCAAATTTATTAGAATAAATCCGAGCTGCTGCTACATCTATAAATATATAAGGGGAAAAGACTCATGAGTCTCTTCCCCTTATGTTGATGTGGCAGGAGTATCCCTTATTGGGGGTTGTTTCCATAACCATATTGTCCATACTTGCCGTATTTGCCATAGCCATATCGGCCATAGCGAGTGCTGCCATACTTGCCGTAGCCATAGTAGTAGCCATACTTGCGTTTAGACATGTCTATACCGTTAAGGACAATGCTCATGTTTTTCAACTTGCCTTCCTTGTACAATGAGTTGACCAAATCCAAGTCGCTCTTGGGGGTATAGTCAGCGCGGCAGATGTATACTGTAGCATCGGTAACGCGTGAGATGATCAATGTATCAGCAACCAAGCCTACGGGTGCAGTATCCAATATGATGTAGTCATATCTCTCTTTCAGGTACTCCATTGCCTTGTCGAGATTCTTCTTGGAAAGCAATTCGGCAGGGTTGGGAGGAACGATGCCCGCGGGCAATATGTCTAAGTTGTCATTTACGCCTGAAGGCATGATTTGTTCAAACAGTAAGGACTTGTCATTAGCATCGCCCGAAAGGAACAGGGTGATACCCTTCTTGTGGTCTGCGAGGTTGAACATTTCGGCCAATCGAGGCTTTCTGATATCAAGACCAACGAGGATGACCTTCTTTCCTAACAAAGCCATACTCATAGCCAA
>JAFYMV010000251.1 GCA_017548225.1 Bacteroidaceae bacterium
CATGGTGCGTTGGGGACATCGTTATCCACGTGCCGGCTATGGCGGTGCGTTCTCACGCTGGCTCTTCAATCCCGATTTCTTGGGTGGTTATCGCGATGAGTACAATAATTTCGACGACATACCGTCTGGTCGCCATCCTTACAACTCCTGGGGCAATGGCTCTGCTATGCGTTGTTCCGCCTGTGGTTGGGTCGCAGAAACCCTCAGCGAAGCATTGGAATTAGCCAAACGTTCTGCAGAGATCACCCACAATCATCCTGAAGGCATCAAAGGTGCACAAGCCACTGCCGCTGCCATATGGATGGCACGCCACAATGCGACCAAAGAGGAGATTAAGGAGTATATCATGGACAAGTTTGGCTATGACCTCAATCGTGACTGCAATGATATTCGTCCTGACTACTACTTTGATGTTTCTTGCCAAGGCACTGTACCCGAAGCGATCATCGCCTTCTTGGATAGTTGGGACTTTGAGTCAGCTATCCGCCTTGCCGTTTCACTAGGCGGTGATAGCGATACCCTCACTTGCATCACTGGCGGCATTGCGGAGGCTTTCTACAAGGAAGTCCCCGAACCTATCATCGCAGAGATGCGCAACCGCCTTGATGCCGATTGGTGGGATATCATCAATGGCATCAAGGCACTAGCAGCTAAACACGAAGAGAATAAATAATATAACCATCCTTAACTATTTTTGTATGGAAACATGGATTATCTATGTGGCTACTGCCGTAGTCATCCTCATTTTCGGCACACTTATCCAAGAGCGCATCGCCGACAAGAAAGCCAAAAAAGCCGCACAAAATAAGCCCGCTGAAGAGCCTCAGCCTACTGCTGCGGTCGTATCTGAAACCACCGAACAGAACACTACTAGTAGGACAGGTACAGAGATTCTAACAGACTTTCTTGCCCAAATGGGTTGTGTGGTGGAACATAGCGAAGTTCGCGAGGAATGGACATTCCGAGTGTTCCTTTGTCAAGGAGCGTACTTTGAGTCGTATAGCAACAACATAAACGAAGAGATCCTGCTCTACTACCACTGGTGTGTACCCTATAGCCGTGATAACTACCTCTGGGTACAACGTATCTGTAACCAACTATCAAGCAAGAACAAATATGTTCATATCACTCACCACTATGATAGCGAGAGGGATATGTTGGATATTGTCATCAAAGTAGGAACCATCAACCCCTCTACTGAAGAACTGAAATACCATTTCTACACCATCTTCGAAGTGGCGCGTGAGTTACTCATGGAGAACGACAATCGTGACCAGGTAACCGAAGAAGAGCGCATTGACCAATCGCGTGGCGAAGCCCTTTCATTGCGCATAAAGCAATACAACGAACCCATGCAGATCATGGCCAACTACAAGCACTTCAACGCGCGCAGCCTCTCTATTAGCCGACTCATACAGTCGCTCTACGACAAAGAGCAAGTAGAGGATCTCCTTTCCATGACCATCGTCACGGAGCAAGGTACTGAGCAAGAATCGCAACGTGACGCCATTGCTCGAACGGATGTTTTCTCTACTATGATTCAGGAAAGTGACGGACAGATTAATGTGAGCAGCACACCTGCTGTAATAACCATTGACACCACTTTCCACCACTATACTTTCACCATGCATCTGGTTAAGCAGACTGTGGACGGAATATTTCTCCGCCTTACTGCTGTGAAGGTGGCATATGACCATCTGCAAGAGCAAACGCCAAGCTTCGTTTATACTCCACAATCAGTCTCATGCCTACTTTGCTATGAAACCAATGATGAGAACACCTTTGAGCACTTCGGCGAAAAAATAGCAGCTGCTCGCCAGACAGAACGTTCAGGCGAAGAACTCACCGAAGAGCAACAAGAGCTACTCGACCTCAACCAAAGCAAGGATGACTATTATTACACAGAGGGTGTTCGTATGGCTCTACATCAGCAATACCTACAGGCAATACAGCTCTTGGAGCCATACTACCTACGTGCCAGCCAACGGTATGGTAACGATGAAACCGTGCATCTTTGGCACGCCACACGCAGCGCATACTACCTCGCGCTCTCCTACTACCATTTAGGACAATTGGAAAAGGCATTCTACTATATCCATCTCGTGCACCATCACGGCAGAATGGATGCCCACTACCTCTACTTCAAGATTCTCTTTGAGAAGCAGGATGTGCGACTTCCATACGAACTCGAAACTATCAAAGACCAACTCGAAGCAGAGCTCCACGAAATGGCCATACGCGACGAACCGCTCAATGAAAACGAACAATGGGAATACAACCAGAAAGAGGCGTACTACCTCTTCCTCTACCGCATGCATACCGAAGTGCTTATTCGTGAGCAACGCTATCAATTGGCTTACGACCATCTTCACTACCTCAGCCAGTACGAGCAAACTGAAGAGTATGCACTATCTCGCATGGAGGAACTCGACAAAATCGTTCGCCCAGAAAAATAACTCCCGTCTTTAACCTCAAACCTTTAACCTCTAACCTCAAAATTATGCCCATCCGTCCATTCCGCAAAACCAAGCGCGTCCTGACGCGTGCAGAACAAGTTACGATGCACGAAAGTGCCAAACAATCAGCCGAACGTGACCGCCAAGAGAAAGAGCGGCTCATCGCAGAAGGTAAACTCCGCCGAGAGTTCATCAAGGTAGATGCCAAAACCACCATCGTTCGATACATACCCATCGATGAAGAAAATAACAATAAATAACTAACTTTCAAAAACCTTACAACTATGAACGATAATCAAAAACCTACAACCAAAACCCAAATCTACAACCTTATCATCCTCGACAAGAGTGGGTCTATGTGTTCTATTCGCCAAGCTGCCTTTACTGGTTGCAACGAAGTCCTCAATGGCATCAAAGCCGCAGCCAAGAAGCATGCCGACACCCAAGAGCATTTCGCTTCGCTCATGCTCTTTGACACCGAGTCTATGCCATACATCCTTGACATGGTACCTGCCGAGCAGATCACACTCATGAAGGAGGAGCAATTCATCCCATGCGCTTGCACCCCTTTGCTCGATGCTATCGGTATGGCACTAACCCGCCTCGAAGCCGAAGTCAAAAAGCACGAACGCGCCCTCGCATCCGTTACCATCATCACCGATGGCTACGAGAATGCTTCCACCGAGTACAATCTACAACAGATCCACCAACTCATTGGTCGTCTCAAAGAACAAGAGGGTTGGAACTTCGCCTTCATGGGTGCCAACCAAGATGTCACTAAGGTGAGCGTAGAACTCAATATTGATGTCCAAAATGCGCGCGAGTTTGAATTCTCATGTACAGGCGCACGCGACGCATTTGATGCATATAAAGAAGGCAATATGAGCTTCTTCTGCGCCGTAGAGAATTGCGACAGAGAGGTAGGAGAGAATGTCAGCGAGGCACTCCACCGTAAACTCCGTCGTAAGATGATGGCTTCCCGCAGTTTCTTCAAGCGTGACGAAGATAAATAACTCCTCGCCTATACACTAAACAGTAGCAGTTCCGCTGCGTCCACTAAACACAAAACTATGCTAAAAGCCAACACCACCATCACCCTAACCAACGGCCAGACCGCCCGCGTCCTCCAACTTCTCGGACAAGGAGGACAGGGTGCGGTCTATTCCGTGGATCTCAATGGCAAGAAGATGGCACTCAAGTGGTACACGCACCCTGCCTATACCACCAATGCCAATTTCTACCATAACCTCGAAACCAATATTCGTATCGGTTCGCCTTCGCCCGCCTTCCTTTGGCCCGAGTACCTCACCCAGGTGCAATACGGCAGTTTTGGCTATATCATGCCGCTCCGCCCCAAGCACTATGTCGAGTTCTCCCGCTTCCTGCTCGCCAAAGAGCGCTTTAGTTCCATGCAAGCCCTCTTCAATGCAGCCATCCATATCTGCGATGCTTTCAAGGCGCTGCATAGCAAGGGACTGAGCTATCAAGACCTCAACGACGGCAACTTCTTCATCGACCCTAAGACGGGCGATGTCCTTATCTGCGACAACGACAATGTCATCTTCCACGGTGCCAACCTAGGCATTGCAGGCAAGACACGTTACATGGCTCCCGAGGTGGTGGCAGGCGCATTGCCCGACACCTACAGCGATCGCTTCTCGCTCACTGTCATCCTCTTCCTCTTGCTCTACGGCAACCACCCCTTTGAGGGCGAACGCGTATTGGCACAACCCTGTATGCGCGAGTCAGACGAAAAGCGCTTCTTTGGTTCGGATATGATCTTCATCTATCATCCTACCAACACTGCCAACCGTCCCGTACATGGTGTTCACACCAATGTCATCCGCCGTTGGTCCGCTTTCCCCACTGTGCTCCGCAACCAGTTCATCGAGGAGTTTAGCCAAGAGAAGCTATACGATAATCCGCAGTCACGCCTTATTGAAGCCGAATGGGTACGCCTCCTGCAATCCATTAAGGATCATATAGCTCTTTGTCCGCATTGCCGCCAA
>JAFYMV010000252.1 GCA_017548225.1 Bacteroidaceae bacterium
AAGGATTTTATTTTAACAACAATATCGATCACTCGCGCGCGAATCAACTCTCGCGCCTTAGCGATCATGCAATTGTATTTATCTTAAAACATACCGAGAAGCCATGCAAGAAGAGCACCTATATATGTACCTACAGCATAGCCCACAAGGCCTACTACGATACCCGAGATAAGCACTTTCTTGTTCTTCATCGCGCCTGCGATAGGTGGCACAAATGGAGGTGAGCACAACAGACCCACTTGGCAGACGCAGAACAGATCGCCACTGACCTTAGCAATGCGACAAAGAATCAAGTGGAGCGCCACAGATATACCCATGATCCAAAGCACAAAACCACCCACGTAAAGTGAACCGCCACTCACGCTATGGATATTAAACATAGAAGCGACTATCACGCTAAAGATCAAGATAAAAAACATACCTAGCTCGAAAGTCTTAGGCAATTCGCGCACCTTCTTGAAGAACGATGCGATGATTGAGAGTGTGGTGATGGTAAGGATGACTACCAACTCGCTGAGTGTACCAGTAATTAGCAATGCTAAGCCTGCGCCAACAGCCAGGAAAACCACGCTCAAGCCTAATCCTTTGAGCATACCGATGAGGTTCTTTTTCTCGAACATGCCGCGATAGTTCTCTACGTCGGCTGTTTCTATTGCATCCTCGTCGGTGCGTCCCTTGTGGGTAACGTCTTTATAAGGCAGAATCTTACGGAAGATCTTGTAGCCACCGCCCAAGAGAAAGAATATATAAGGCATCGTGATTACCATTTGGAAAGCAAGCACAATAGCCATCACCGATTTGTCGACGCCAAGCGAAGCTCCGAGCGCATTGAAATTGACGGTACCACCAGTATAAATACCCGTCATCATACCTGCCACCTTAGCTACTTCAGGCACATGGTTGCGGAAGATGAAATAGCCCGAAACCACAGATACAACCACAGCTACTAGACCCGTTACAAGCGCCCATGCTGTCTTAGGTAGGGCTTTGGTCCAGAGTTTAAAATCGCAATTGAAGAGCATGAGCGGAATAGCCAGAGGCACAGTAACACTCATAATGGTGGATTGCAGTTTGCTAAAAGAAGCAGCCACCGCAGGATCTGGGAACTGTATGACACCGCTGAGCGATGCGATGATACCTACCGCATAAGCGAGCACCACAGTACCAATCTTTTGAACAATTGTCCAACGCTTGAATCCCTCAATAATCAAGAGAGGAAAGAGCACGTAACATGCTAAAATAATGTAAACCTTAGTCATAACGTTTTTTTTAAATATTTAGCCTCCCAAATAATTTTTCTTATTTTGTTTCTTCAGGCTTATTGAACTTGCGCGCCAGATACATATACTCTTGCAAGAACATCCAGAAAGGCAAGGTGATAAATCCCGTCAGCGGGATAAGGATCAACTGCCATACAAACTGCACAGAGTTGTGGAAAGCAGGATCTTTGATTGCCCAACGGATGATGAGCCACGCCAGCCACAAAGGCAATGTGATCACACCAGCCACCAATGCCAATGGTGCCATAAGGATAAGCATCAACAGCAACAGCCACTTAGGCATTCGGTGTTTAGGGAACCAATTGAGTTTACGAGGAGGATTTTTGCGGAGCTCTTCCCAGTTTTTCTCGTAATTCTCATCGTCTGGTACCCACATGATCTGCTCGCGCATACGATTGGTGAGTTCCTCACGCATCGCAAGGATCAGTTTTGGTTGCTCCAATTCTGCATGCTGAGCAATAAACTCAGTCATATTGATAGGCTTACCAATATTGATGATCAGAGTATCCCATAAGTGGAACCAATCGCTATACTCCAAGCCCACAGGCACAATATAGATAGGTTTTTCTTTGCCAAACTTTTCATTCGCACGCAAGGTGATACGGAAAATACCTTTGCCTAGAGGCAGGAGCGAGTGTTTGGTACGGTGTGTACCCTCAGGCAAGATACAGAAAGGAACGCCCTCTTGGAGGGTATCGATTGCACGCTCTACTGTCTCGTCATTTTTGAGAACCTCACTAGCTCCATCACGCATACGACGGATAGGCATTATCTTTAAGAAACTTAGGATCTTAGCCAACTTCTTATTGCGGAAGATGTCCGCACGGGCTACAAACACTTTTCGCTCCGAATTGATAGATAACACTGCTAGCGCATCTTGGAGCGCATTGGTGTGGTTCGGTGCAAAAATAACAGCCCCATCTTGGGGAATATTCTCCTCACCTACGTACTTGATATGACGATAGGAATGACGGAACATCCAGTTCACCAACGGGAGGAGAATTCGATAACCACGATTCTCATCATGTATTTGCTTCATATCTACTACATTTCTTTGACGCACAACGACTACACACAAAATCCCCTAAACAATTCATTATCAAGCTACACTCAAACCCTATTCGCAGAGCATCAAAATTTCACAGGCAAAGGTACAACTTTAATTTGGAATGACCAAATTTTTTCAAAAAAAAATCAATCTCCTGTGATAACAAAAAAAAGAGGCACTCTCATCGAGCGCCTCTCTATATACCTTATATATATAAGGTTTTTGCTTACAATTGACTAAATTAAGCGTTAACAGTAGCCATGTGAGCGATGAGGTCGAGAACCTTGTTAGAGTAACCGATCTCATTGTCATACCAGCTAACAACCTTAACGAAGGTGTCAGTCAAAGCGATACCAGCCTTAGCATCGAAGATAGAAGTGCGAGTGTCACCCAAGAAGTCAGCTGAAACAACTGCATC
>JAFYMV010000034.1 GCA_017548225.1 Bacteroidaceae bacterium
AAGAAGAACCCCTACCTGCAGTCCATCGTGGAGAACCTGCCCGACACACCGGGATGCTATCAGTATCTCAACAAGGAGGGCACGGTGATCTATGTGGGTAAGGCGAAGAACCTGAAGCGTCGTGTGAGCCAATATTTCCAGAAGGAGCATACGGGCAAGACACGAGTACTGGTGGCGCAGATTGCCGATATACGCTATGTGGTGGTGAGCCGCGAGGAGGATGCCCTACTGCTCGAGAACAACCTCATCAAGAAGTATAAGCCGCGCTACAATGTGTTGCTCAAGGACGATAAGACCTACCCGTCTATCTGCATCACGGGAGAGTATTTCCCAAAAGTGTTCAAGACGCGCAAACTCATCCGTAATGGCTCGCAATACTACGGTCCCTATAGCCACATGCCTACGCTCAATGAGATACTGAGCCTTATCAAGCAAGTGTATACGGTGCGTACCTGCAACCTTGCTCTCACGCCCGAGAACATACGCAACGGCAAGTTCAAGCCCTGCCTCGACTACCACATCAAGCGTTGCAAGGCCCCCTGCATAGCGCTGCAGAGCCGCGAGGAGTACATGGAGCAAATCGGCGAGATACGCCAAATCTTGCGCGGCAATACCAAGGAGCTAAGCCGCCAGCTGATGGAGCAGATGAAGCAGCTGGGCGAGGAGATGCGCTTCGAGGAGGCTATGGAGCTGAAGCGCAAGTACGACGCGCTGGAACGCTTCCGCGAGAAGAGCGAGGTGGTGAGTCACATCATCGACAACATCGATGTGTTCTCTATCGAGGAGGAGGGCGAGAGTGCCTTTATCAACTATCTGCACATCACGAACGGCGCCATCAACCAAGCCTTTACCTTCGAGTATAAGAAGAAAATGAACGAGACACGCGAGGAACTGCTCGCCCTGGGTATCGTAGAGATGCGCGAGCGCTACAAGAGCCGTTCGCCCGAGATTGTGGTGCCCTTCCCCATAGACATGGACCTCGAGGGAGTCACCTTCACCGTACCTCAGCGTAGCGACCGCAAGAAGCTGCTCGACCTCTCTGAACTCAATGTGAAGCAATACAAGCTCGACCGCTTGAAGCAGGCCGACAAACTGAATCCCGAGCAGAAGAGTACGCGCCTGCTCAAGGAGATACAGGAGCACCTCAAACTCGACAAACTGCCTGCACACATCGAGTGCTTTGACAACTCCAACATCTCGGGTACCGATGCTGTGGCTGCCTGCATCGTATTCCGCATGGGCAAGCCCAGTAAGCAGGAGTACCGCAAATACAATATCAAGACCGTCATAGGTCCTGACGACTATGCCTCGATGCGCGAGGTGGTGCATCGCCGCTACTCACGCATGATCAGCGAGGGCACTCCCCTACCCGACCTCATCATTGCCGACGGTGGCAAGGGACAGATGGAGGTGATACGCGAGGTGGTAGAAGATGAACTGGGCTTGCATATTCCCATAGCTGGCTTGGCCAAGAATGACCGCCACCGCACGGCCGAACTGCTCTTTGGCTTCCCCACGATGAGCATCGGACTGAAGCAGCAAAGCGCTCTCTTCCACCTGCTCGAACGCATACAAGATGAGGTGCACCGCTTTGCCATCACCTTCCACCGCGACAAGCGTAGCAAGCGCCAGACGGCTTCGGCACTCGACACCATCAAAGGCATTGGCCCCAAGACCAAAGATGCCCTACTCGCCCATTTCAAGAGCGTGAAGCGCATCAAAGCCGCTGCGCCCGAAGAGCTGGAAGCTGTCATCGGTAAGCATAAAGCGGAGATGGTCATCGAGGGACTGAAAAATCCTTCCCTCCTGTAGAAACTTTATTGCTTGGTTTTTATTATCTTTGTGTGGTAATGATTCTTTATACATAAAAAATGAAACGAATACTCCTACTTATCTCTCTTATATCCTGCGCCATTGCAGGTTTCTCACAAAACAGTGCAGACATGGAGCAGGTGCGCAAGTTGGTGCTTGCACACAGCGCTATCGCTAATCTTTATGTCGACAAGGTCGATGAGCAGAAGCTGGTAGAGGCAAGCATCAAGGCCATGCTCAAGGAGCTGGACCCCCACTCCACTTACTTGACAGCCAAGGAGGTAGAGAAGATGAATGAGCCATTGCAGGGCAACTTTGAGGGTATCGGCGTGCAGTTCAACATGGCAGAAGATACACTCTTTGTCATTCAAACCGTCAGCAATGGTCCTTCGGAGAAGGTGGGCATCCTGCCTGGCGACCGCATCGTAATGGTAAATGATACGGCTATCGCGGGAGTGAAGATGGAGCGCGATGAGATTATGAAGCGCCTGCGCGGCCCCAAAGGCTCGGTAGTGGAGCTGGGTATCGTACGCCGTGGCTATAATGAGCAACTGACATTCCGTGTTACACGCGACAAAATCCCCGTAAATACGCTTGATGCGGCCTATATGATTGCCCCGAAGGTGGGATACATCAAGATAAGCAGTTTCGGCGCCACCACACACGATGAGTTTAGTGCGGCATTGGATACACTGAAGAAGCAAAAGATGGAACACCTCGTCCTTGACCTGCAAAACAATGGAGGTGGCTACCTGAAGGCTGCTGTGGATATGGCCAATGATTTCCTTCAGGAGGGGCATCAAATAGTGTATACCGAAGGGGATAAGTCACCCTATTCGGAGTTCAAAGCTATGGGTAAAGGGCAGTTTCAAGAAGGACGCCTGGTGGTGCTCATTGATGAGTACTCAGCTTCGGCTTCCGAAATTGTTACAGGTGCCGTACAAGATTGGGATAGAGGTATTGTAGTGGGTCGACGCTCCTTTGGAAAGGGACTTGTGCAACGCCCTGTACCTATGCCCGACGGCTCTATGATACGCCTCACGATAGCACGCTATCACACACCTTCAGGACGCTGCATACAAAAGCCCTATGGCGAAGATATAGACTATCGCAAAGACTTGACAGAGCGCTTCAATAAGGGTGAGATGATGCATGCTGATAGCATCCACTTCCCCGACTCGCTGAAGTTCCAGACTTGCTTGATGAAGCGTACGGTCTATGGAGGAGGGGGTATTATGCCCGACCACTTTGTACCCCTCGACACCATGAGCTATACCAAGTATCATCGTGAGCTTACGGCAAAGGGAGCTATTGTAAACACCAACCTCATCGTCATTGACCGCTACCGCAAGGAGTATGAGGCGCGCTATCCCAACTTCAAGAGCTATATGAAGCGATTTGAGGTGGACGACACCATTCTCTCTATCCTTCTTGCCGAAGCCGAGAAGGCGGGTGTAAAGTATGACGAAGAGCTATATCAAGCTTCACTGCCGCTCCTCAAGGTGCAACTGAAGGCACTCATTGCACGAGATTTATGGGATATGAGCCATTTCTACGAGGTATATAACCATACCGATGAGACAGTGATGAAGGGGCTCGAAATCATACAAAGCAAAGAGTTTGACTTGCTCGAGGAGTAGGGTGGGAGAAACCGGTTATTATTTCTTTTCCAAGAAACTGAAAATAGGGTAGTGGTCAGACACCTTTATGGAACGGTCCACAGTGCATTTATAAGCTTTGAACTGCTTTGAGTGCAAGATATGGTCGATGCGGTAGTATAGCTTGTTGCGATTGTAGCTAATGCCAGGGCCATTACCACTGCTCGCGTAGGCATCATCGAGCATATCCTTCATCTTATGGCAAGTATATGAGATGGGCGAGTCGTTAAAATCGCCACACACAATGATATAGGGCGATGTCTCTTGTTCAAGGTCGGCAACAATGATATCTGCCTGTTCGGCACGCTTGACTGCCGATTCGCGCAGTTTCTTTACCAACGCCTTGGTACCTTGGCTGCGTATATTCTCCTTCGGATTGCTCAATATCTGTTCGTAAGTGCTCTTGTCTTCATTTCCCAATCCGAAAGATTGCAAGTGGCAGTTGTATACTACAATGGTATCGCCATCGTGAAGGATACGATACTTGCTTCCGCCATTGAAGGTGTCGTTAAATCTGAAATTCTCTACATCGAGGATAGGATACTTTGACAAGCACCCGAGATAGCACGAGGCGAACTCGCTTTCGTTAGAGACAAGATACGACTTGTAGGGGTACTCATCGAGCAGTTTCTTATTCTTTTTAAGGGCTGAAAATTGAAACTCTTGTAAGCAGATAATATCGGCATCTGACGCTTTGAGATACTTTATGACAGCATTCTCCTTATTGGCATTCGCTGCGGTGATATTATTGCTCAATATGTTGTATGACAATACTTTTATGCTATTCTCTGGAGGGCGCTGTCTGTCAAAGTTGATAGGCACATACGCGCGTATTTGCGTGAAGCAGATGACACCAGTGATGAGTGACAACAATACATAACGCGGATAGACGAGCAGCCAAAAGATGAAGAAGAGCGCATTGAAAATCAATACGAAGGGGAAGGCCAAGCCTGCGAGTGAGAGCAAGGGCATGTGCTCGGCAGGGAGTAGGGGACTGTAGGCACAACAGATGAGAAGCGCTGCAGCCATCACATTGATGACAAGAAGGGGAAATAAAAGTATCTTAAGTACCTTTTTCATCGTTTGCTGGCTTCAAAAAGTCGGCGTTTCTCCTCATCGCTCAAACTGGCATAGCCCGATTTTTTCAGCTTCTCCAATATCTTGTCTACTTCATCAGACTGTGCTTTCTTGCGTGCATTGTACTCATAGTCTGCCGTGCGGCTGCTATTATGGGAGTGCACCTTCATCTTCGGCTTGCGGGGTTTGCGCTCACGCTTGGCGAAGAGTCCTCCTATGGCATCTATGCATATATTCACCCAATGTGTGATGTCATATCCTCTGCTGACACCTCTCGCAAACCACCATCCTGCCAGTGCTCCTCCAAGGTGTGCTATGTGTCCGCCCGCATTGTTGGATCCTACATACAAAGCATCAAAAAGCACGATGAAAAGGGCAAAATACTTCAATCGCACAGAGCCGATAAGCATTAGGTTGATACGATATTCCGGCTCGCGTACCGCAGTGGCAATGGCAATGGCCAACACCGAAGCTGATGCGCCTACAAGCGTGGCGCTATAGAGCTGATTATCGAATATGGGGAATAGATTATAGGCTACAATATATAGCAATGCTCCTAGCAATCCACCTACCACATAGAGTCCGCGTAGGTGCTTTGACGAGAAGAAGTAGAGGAACATTCGCCCGAACCAGTAGAGCCACAACATATTGCCCAGCAGATGCCATATCCCTGCATGCATGAACATATAGGTGATGAGTGTCCACGGGCGGCGCAGCAGTTGTAACAGGTCGGCAGGAAGATAGAGAGTGCGCAAGAACTCTACGCTACTAATGCCAAACAACCCCAATACGACGCTGACTAATGTGCAGAGTATGAAGGCCGCCACATTGATATAGATGAGACGGACAACGATATTACCCTGCTGAAAGGTGCGTTTCAAATCATCAAAAATACCTGCCATGCTGTGTTCCTTTCTTTCGCCAGTACATAATGAGGAAGAAGCCGAATATCATACCGCCCAAGTGCGCGAAATGAGCAATACCATCATTGCCTGTCAGTCCCAAATAAATCTCAATCACAAAATAGCCTATGATGACCCACTTGGCCTTAATAGGCATCGGCAGAGGGAAGATGAACATCTCTTGATTAGGGAAAATCATCGCGAAGGCCATCAACACAGCATACACGGCTCCCGAAGCACCTACGGTGGGCACACTGATAATCTGCTGGCACAGTGCAAGCCATGCAGAAGCAGTGCGCGAGGCGCCATTGATAGGGATAACAGCATCGGCTGGGTAGGAGGCAAACTGTGCCGCGTCAGCCATAAGGGGCATGAACTCAAAGTATTGTGTGACCTCTTGTATCAATCCCGCACCCAAGCCACAAAGGATGTAGTAGAACAGGAAGCGCTGCGGGCCCCATACGGTCTCTAATATGCGACCAAACATCCACACGGCGAACATATTAAAGAAGATATGCTCGAAGCCCGAGTGCATGAACATATAGGTGAAAAGCTGGTATAGTCTGAACTTTTCAGATTCAAAATAATGAAGCCCTAATACATCATTCAAATCTATCCCATACTTTTCTCCCACGATAGCGGCGAAGAAGCATAGCGCATTGATGATGATAAGGTTTTTGGTTACAGTTGGTGTATTGTTCATCTCCACATTGACTTTATAAAAATTGCGCAAAGATACGCATTTTCTTCTACATAGGTGCCTTTTTCACATTCTATAACACAGGCAGGTACTTGCTGATGTCTTTGCCAAAGTGAGCCAGTTCGCGCACCATGCTACTGCTGATAGCCGCATATTCGGGCTCGCTGATGAGCAGTAGGGTGTCTATACCAGTGAGCATGCGATTGATGTCGGCAATATTGCGCTCATACTCGAAGTCTATGGTGTTGCGCACACCGCGTACGATGAATTTTGCCCCGATGGATTGGGCAAAATCGGTAGTCAACCCCTCGTAGCTTACCACATGAATGCGTGGCTCGTCTTTGTAGAGTGTAGCTATACGCTCCATGCGCTCATCCAAAGTGAGCATCGTGCGCTTTTCGGTGTTGATACCAATAGCGATGTATAGCTCATCCACGATATTCAGTGCACGACGCACCAATGCATCATGCCCTATTGTAAAGGGGTCGAATGTGCCGGGGAATATTGCAATTCTCATAACTCAAAACTCATAATTCACAACTCCTCAGGCTTATCCTCTTCAACAACGAGATTGTCGATGATAAAGTTTTGGCGCTCCATCGTATTCTTGCCCATGTAGAACTCGAGCAGGCTGGTTACGGTATCGTTCTTGCTCAAGGTTACGCGCTCAAGGCGCATGTCCTCGCCGATGAAATGCTTGAATTCATCGGGCGAAATCTCACCAAGACCCTTAAATCGAGTTATCTCTGGGTTGGGACCGAGGTCATTGATAGCCTTCAGGCGCTCCTCCTCATTGTAGCAGTATACGGTAATGAAATCGCTCTTGCGGTCGGTGTCATTCTCTTTCTTGTATCCTTTGACAAGGCGCTTCTTGTTGCGCACACGGAAGAGAGGAGTCTGCAGGATGTATACATGCCCCTTCTTGATAAGGTCGGGGAAGAATTGCAAGAAGAAGGTAATCATCAGCAGACGGATGTGCATACCATCGACATCGGCATCGGTAGCCACGATGACCTTATTGTAGCGCAATCCCTCAAGACCATCTTCGATGTTGAGGGCTGCCTGCAAGAGGTTGAACTCCTCATTCTCGTACACCACCTTTTTGGTGAGTCCGAACGAGTTGAGCGGTTTACCGCGCAAGCTGAATACGGCCTGTGTATTCACATCGCGGCTCTTGGTGATAGATCCGCTCGCAGAGTCACCCTCGGTGATGAAGATGCACGACTCGTCGGTGCGGTCGCCTTTGGCATCGTTGAGATGTATACGGCAGTCGCGCAACTTGCGGTTGTGCATATTCACCTTCTTGGCGCGCTCGCGAGCTATCTTGGTAACGCCAGCGATGGCCTTGCGCTCCTTCTCGCTCTCCTGAATCTTCTGCAGCATGGCATCAGCCACCTCGGTATTGCGGTGCAGGTAGTTGTCTACTTCGGTCTTGATGAAGTCGCCCACAAACTTATTGAGGCTGCGTCCACCGGGCTCCATAGCCGTAGAGCCGAGCTTCACCTTAGTCTGACTCTCAAATACAGGCTCCTCTACATTGATGGCAATAGCACCTACGATACCGTTACGGATATCGGTGAATTCGTGGTTTTTGTTGTAAAACTCCTTGATGGTGCGTGCTATGTGCTCCTTGAAGGCGCTTTGGTGAGTACCGCCCTGTGTGGTGTGCTGTCCGTTGACAAATGAGTAGTATTCCTCACCATACTGGTCGGTATGGGTAAAGGCAATCTCGATGTCTTCGGTCTTGAGATGGATGAT
>JAFYMV010000253.1 GCA_017548225.1 Bacteroidaceae bacterium
GACATAGATGGTATCTTCGGTGGTAAGAATGTACCTGTCAATGTACGCGACTACCAATGGAAGACCTTCTCTCCCATGCAGCTCAACATGGACGGCTGGGGCGCTAACGAGAAATATCCCCAAGCATTGGGCGAGCCCGCAACATCAATCAACCGCTCATACTTGAAGTGGAAGTCAGTGATCATGCCCTATACCTATAGTATCGCTCGCGAGTCTGTTGACGGCATGCCTATGGTACGCGCCATGTTCCTCGACACCGAGAATGCCTACACCTTGGGCAAGGCTACACAATATCAGTATATGTTTGGCCCCTGGTACCTCATCGCTCCCATCTATCAGGCTACAGCAGCCGATGCTGAGGGCAATGATGTGCGTCATGGCATCTACCTCCCCGATGGCATGTGGGTCGACTACTTCAGCGGTGAGCACTACAAGGGTGGCCGCATCATCAATAGCTACGACGCTCCCCTGTGGAAGCAACCCGTATTCGTGAAGGCTGGTGCTATCGTGCCCCTCACACATCCTCACAACAATGTGACTGAAATTGACCAGACACTTCGCATCTATGACCTCTATCCCTACGGCGAAACCAGTTTCACCGAGTATGACGATGATGGACGCACACAGGCTTACCTCGGTGGTGCATATGCCGAGACCAAGATTAATAGCCAGGTAAAGAAGGGTAAGGCTACTATCAGCATCGCTCCCACAACAGGCGCATTCGAGGGATTCGTACCCGAGAAGCGTACCGAGATGCGCATCTACATGGACGCTGCTCCCAAGGGCGTGAGCGCTGTAGTAGGTGGCAGCAAGGTGGCTCTCGCCGCTGCTGCTTCAGCTGAGGAGTTCGCAAAGAGCGAGAACGCTTACTACTTTGAGGCCGAGCCCGAGCTCAACCAGTTCGCTACACCAGGTACAGAGGCTGCCGAGGTGAGCATCAAGGGTGCTCCCCGCTTGATGGTGAAGATTGCTGCTACTGACATTACACAGAATGGAGTAGAGGTAACAGTAGACGGTTATCAGTTCTCTGTAGCTGACCCCTTGGTAGCAAATACTGGTGCGTTGAAAACTCCCGCTATCCTCTTCGCAGAGGAGAATGTAGAGCCCTATGCGCTCACTCCTTCATGGGAGATGCAGCCCGAGGCTGACTACTACGAGATTGAGTTTGACGGCATGCTCTACTCTACTATCCGCGACAATAAGCTCCGCTTCGAGGACCTCCAAGCAGAGACCGAATACACCTTCCGCATGCGTGCCGTGAACGCTGCCGGCGCATCAAAGTGGGCCGTAGCGAAGGTGCAAACCCTCTCTAACCCGCTTGAGTTCGCTATCCCCGGCATCAAGGCCGAAACCACTTGCAAGAACCAACCCGGACAGGGCGTCAACAAGTTCTTCGACTACGATGAGGCAAGCATCTGGCACACCGACTGGGCAGGTGGCGCAGTACCTTTCACCATGGAGATTGACCTCGGTGGCGTGAATGTACTCGACAAACTCGAATACCTCCCCCGTGAGGATGGTGGCAACGGTACACTCCTCCAGGGTACTATCTCTTATAGCACCGACCGCAAGGCTTGGAGCGAGGCTGTTCCCTTCACATGGGCTGGCGACGGTACCGTGAAGACCATTACCTTCGATGGCAAGTCAGCAGCACGCTACATGAAGATGGATGTTACCAAGGCGGTAGGCAACTTCGGTTCAGGCCGTGAGATGTATATCTTCAAGGTGCCTGGCACTGAGACCGTGCTTCAGGGCGACATCAACCACGATGGCCGTGTCGATATGGACGACTTCACCTCATACATGAACTACACTGGCTTGCGTGCTGGCGACTCTGACTTCGACGGCTACATCAGCGGTGGTGATATCAATGAGAATGGTCTTATCGATGCATACGACATCTCTTGTGTAGGTGTAGTAGCACGCGGCGGTGTAAACACTTACGGCATGGGTACTCTCGCAGGTCAGCTTGAGCTCGTAGCTCCCAAGAGCATCCGAGAGGGCGAAGAGGTTAAGGTTATCATCCGTGGCGCTGGCCTCAATGAGGTGAACGCATGGAGCGTGGCTGTCCCCTACGATGCAGAACAACTCATGTATGTGAAGACCACAACCGTAGGCACCAAGGAGATGGAGAACCTCACCTACGACCGTCTGCACAAGAATGGCGTGAAGGCACTCTATCCCACCTTCGTCAACACAGGTAACAAGGCTACTCTCAATGGCAATGGTACGCTCGTGGAGATTACCTTTGTGGCACGCAAGAGCGGTGAGCTCAACTTGCAGATGCAGGATGCCATGCTTGTGGACAAGAAGTTGAACACGATTGAATAATATAGGATAAACAACATAACCATTGCATTGTGCCTGCTCTTCGGAGCGGACACAATGCAAGGTTATATATAATAGGTATGGAGAATAAGAAGATATTGGTGCTCAATGGTCCTAATCTGAACCTGTTGGGCAAGCGTGAGCCGGGCATCTATGGCAATGACTCTATGGAGAGTGCTTTTGCAGCATTGCAGGAGCGTTTTCCCCAGGTACAGCTTGACTATTACCAATCGAATGTAGAGGGCGAACTCATCAACAAGTTGCATGAGGTGGGCTTCACATACGATGGCGTAGTGTTCAATGCGGGTGCCTATACCCATACCTCAGTAGCCATTCATGATGCCATCAACGCCATCAACACTCCTGTGGTGGAAGTGCATATCTCGAATGTCTATCAGCGCGAGACCTATCGCCATACATCGCTCATCACAGGAGCATGTGTAGGGGTAATAGGAGGTTTTGGTATGGACTCTTATCGACTGGCCATAGAGGCACTACAGGCATTATGACCCACGACGAGGCTATAGAGGCATACATCCTGCAGCACATGGATGAGGAGAGCGACTACCTGAAGGCGCTCTACCGCAAGGCACACCTGAAGCTCATCAACCCGCGCATGACATCGGGACATCTGCAGGGCCGACTGCTCAAGATGCTGGTGCAGCTGGCCCGCCCCAAGCGTGTGCTCGAGATTGGCACCTTTGCGGGTTACTCGGCACTCTGCATGGCCGAGGGGTTGGGCGAAGGAGCGCTGCTGCATACCTATGAGATTGACGATGAATTGGAGGATTTTACCCGCCCCTGGATTGAAGGGTCGCCCTACGGTGATAAGGTATGCTTCCACATTGGCAATGCACTTGAGGAGGTGCCCCAATTAGGCGAAGTCTTCGACTTTGTGTTCATGGACGGTGACAAGCGTCAGTACATGGAGTACTACGAGATGATACTCCAGCACACCTCGCCCGGTGCCCTCATCCTAGCTGACAACACCCTTTGGGACGGACATGTGGTAGACAAGGCCTACCTCAATGACCGACAGACGGTAGCCATCAATGAGTTCAACGCCTTCGTGGCTGCCGACAAGCGGGTAGAGAAACTCATACTCCCCCTGCGCGACGGTCTCACAATGATAAGAAAGAAATAAATAAAACTAGAATATTAGATACATGGAATCAACCAGACAAAGTAAGATTGCTCGCCTCATCCAGAAGGAA
>JAFYMV010000254.1 GCA_017548225.1 Bacteroidaceae bacterium
GTCAAAAACAAAGCAACGGTGAATGTCTCATGGGTATGTTTTTGTACTCCTTTGTTATATTGGTCGTGATGATTGGTATAATGTAAGGTGACGTATATACTATCGGCGTGAGGCTTCGCGTTGCTCGTTTCGACAAATCGGGCAATGCGAAGGCCTTACAGAGTGGAGCGAGCAACAAGTGACTGGCTTCACGCTTTTTTTATAGAGTAAACGAAACTATGATTTGCCATTTGAGGCCGGTGGCAAAAGATTAAATAATGAAACGTATGAAAAGTTTCTTTCTGAAGAGTGGCCTCCTCATGATGGCCATGGGTATGATCTTTGCTTCATGTAGCGAAGAGGACATCAACAACGGCAATGACAATGGCGGTCAAAACAACGCAAAGAAGCCTGCTGCAGCAGTAGTTGTTGAGTACACGGTGCTTGAGACGGCCGATTTCGTGGAGTATTGCGACATCGTGTTGGAATACAACGATGGCAGTGGCGTCAAGACGGAGACCATCACCGCTACTGAGTGGAAGAAGACCTTTACCACTGCACTCCCTTGCAAATTTACTTTCAACAAAACCGTAACTCTCAAGGCGGATAAGGATATGGCGGCAGCCGAGAAGGTGAGTTATCATCAGAATGGCTACCACCTTAACTATTATCTTATCGATGCTGACGGTGCTACCGTGGATAAGGGCACTAGTCTCTCTAACACGGGTAAGGCTACGGCAGCAGCCAGCAAGATAGCCGCAAGCGTTGCAGAAGGCCGCTTCAACACGACAAAAACCTACGAGTTTGATGCCGAGGGCAAGCTGAAATAAGTAGAGTGATTACATACCATAACTTAATATAATGAGAATATGGAAAAGAACTTTTTGAAAAGTGCCATGTTGATGATGGCACTGGGTATGGCATTCGTGTCGTGCCAAGACGATGTAGCAGACGAACTCACCCTTGGAACGGGTGAAGATGGAGCAAAGGAAGTAACTATCAATCGTATTGGTGGTATTATTGAACTTCCTATTGTAACTAATACAGAGTGGAAGGCATCACTTCCTGCTGACTGCGATTGGGTAGGCTTGAGCGATAGCATTGGCACAGGTAACCATACACTTGAAATTTTTGTAGATTACAATGATCCACGCTTTGCTGAAGAGCGTCGTGTTGATCTCGTTGTAACGGCTGGCAATTTGATTAAAACTATCCGTGTACGCCAATATGCAGGTATTACAGATGGTGAGAATAGCGCTTATATCAATGACTCTGTTGGTTTTAATGACCTCTACTTTACTCGTGGATTGGGTTGTGGTATTAACATTAGTCCTGTGTCAGAAGGAGATATGGTGAGAAGCCCTTTGTTTAGCAAACCTTTGTTGGATGTTTTGGCAACGAAGAATACTATTTATGAGGGTATTGTTGCAGAGTCTACAGATCCTAGGCTGATTGGTCGTGTTGGGGTACGAGATACTTTAGCTACAACTCCTCAAGGATTGGACATTGATGCAGCCATCAATGTAACTTATGGACTGTTTAAATTGGATATTAAAGGAACATATAAAATGGGGCACTCTCATACAAAGAATAATTACAAGTATGATGTCTCCTATGTGGTTCCACGTGTACAGACTAGTGCTGATGTTCCGACGCTTCGTACTTTGCTTAATAATAAAGATTTGGCTATGTATGCATTTACTCCTGGATTTTTGGAAGATAGACAGAATATTATTGATAAATTAGAACAATTGACTGATGAAGAATTAGACAAACTTGTTACAGGTGACCCTGTAGCATGGGAATCGTCAAGGAAAGTGAGAAATATTAATAATGCCATTAGTCTTTTGAATGATGACTATGGTGCAGCATTTGTAACAAGCGCAAGATTGGGCGGTAGCTGTACTATGAGCATCGAATGTGATACTACAGCGCTATTGGATACAACAATAGTCACAGGTTCGATAAAAACTGCCATTGAAGCGGGACTTCTTACTGTGAAAGCTGATGTGGCGGCAAGTTATTACAATATCTCTGATTCAATATTGCGTAAGGCTTCTTATGCATTCGAAATTCGTGGAGGAAGCGCTGAAACCAATAAGAATTTGACTCAATCGCTAAATTTGGAAACAACCCAGATTAATTCAGCTGCAATAAATAATGAGTTGGGTGCTTGGATAGGAACCATTCCTACAAACTTGACAAGTGAAGAGGCTATGCAAAATATGGCAGTTATTGATTATGGGTATAGACCTATTTGGAACCTGTTCGGTGATTATTATGATGTCGTTCGTGGATGGTATCTTATGAAATATAAAGATAAAAAGACTTTTATTGATATAGAGAAGTTGTAATTATTTTATATTCCTTAATAAAATATAGGTGTAATGCGTAGAAACTACTACCTATATCCAATATGCATCGTGGCAATGCTGCTTATGGCAGCATGCCACGATGATACGGATAATATGTTGGCTGACTTGAGGCTTAGCGATACAAACATAAGGATAGGAACATTGGGTCGCTACTATACGATAACAGTTTCTGATATGCGGGATGAGGACACTATATCCATCGTCTCACCAACCGAAGATTGGATAGTGGTCGATGGTATATGTAGAAATACAATTACCCTATATGTAAAACCAAATGAAACACAGCGCCATCGATATGGCACTGTGCATATACAATCGATACGAGGCAGAAAAGCCTCGTTGCTCGTAGATCAACTTTCTGAAGCGGAGGATGGTAACAATGCCTTAGATTCTGGGTCACTCGAAGTAAAATCGCGTGTAGGATGGGGGTATGATCTTACCAAAGACTATATGGATGTGTCGAGTGCAACAGAACAAGTATTCAGTTACGAAGGATTGCTAGGCTATGAGAAGGGATATGGTATTATCGTAGCTCAAGATAGACGTAACTATTTAGACTATACCATACATACAGCTTACTCTATTGCCGAGATGGCCGAGCACTTAATGAAGGAACAAACCGATGGTGTGTCGTTCTTTGGACTGAGCAAGAAGGTTACCAAATATAAAGTGGTAGATAATTTCGAACAGTCGCAGAATAGCTATGGATTTGCAAAAATTACAAAGACTGTAGCTACGCGCTATATTGATTTCGGTAAAGTGGAGGATATTATCCACGCAGGGCGTACCGATATCTTTACAAAAGAGTTCACTGAACTTTATAAAGCAGTACTCGAAAGCCCTACACAAGAAAATGCCGAACGATTGGTGACAAAGTTTGGTACACATGTAGTCACATACGCTGACCTTGGAGGTCGCTTGGAATATACCGTAAACTTCAATGCACGCCAAGTAAGTCGCGATGAGATGGAGAGGGTGATGAAATACAAGAACGGTAAACTGAAAGAGGCAGATGAAGAACGACGGAAAAACGAATTCAGCACATTAAGTAGTACGATGACCGCTACCGCTTTTGGAGGCTCTGAAGCTACGCGTCTTGCCTTACAAACGGCAACTGTATCGGACGATGCCAATCAGCAAATTCCAGGGGAATTACTTTCTGCATGGGCCAATACGGTGACCTATGAACAGCAGGATAATCTTGCCATGTCGAATTGTCGACTTACTCCAATCTGGCATTTGTTTGTCGATGTCGAGGCACGAAATTGTGTACTGAGTTATATAATTCGTATGGTAGATAATATGGTGCTATCTCCTGAGATGCGAGAAATGTTAGGGCTTAATGGTTATTATAAATTTTCTGTTGGAGAATTGGAACCTAATAATTTTAATCGAACTTTAGTAAAGGTCGCTTATATTTACAATATGCCTACCATGGAAATATGCAATGAATATGTTCCCGAAATACGAGGTGATGGTAGAGTCACTATTGTATATCCTATAACTTCACAATCAACCAATATACGTAGAGGCTTTTTTCTTGGTGATGACGAAAATGCACCATGTGAAGTTAGCTTTGATGATAAAGGCGGATGTTATGTCACTCATATAGAAGGTTTCCAAGTAGGTGATATTATAGATACTTTATATTATATTGATGGTGCGCTATATGCTGATAATATGAATATCCCAGTACAGAATGTTATGGGTAAAATTGATCTAGTTAATCAATTTTATAATATAAGTTCTTATGGTGAAAATTGGTGGTATGATGATGCATATTATCCTTTGGTAAAAATTGGTCCAGGATATTGGTCCCGCATAAATGCAATAGGATGCAAGACTACGATTCGTGATGTTCCATCCCATAGTGTCATGGTACATCATTTATCAGTAGAGGGGATAAATTATATAGATGCTTCATGTTTAGAGAAACCGTACATTGCAACTGTTGACGACTTGAATGCTTTGATTAATTATATAGGGAATAATCAAAAAGCATTATTTAAGGATCAACAAACAGGTTTTGACGCCTCTTTCGATGGTTGTTGCAGAGTTGTTGCTGAATATGATGGTCCAGAATTATGGTATATTAGTTATAACCTGGAAAACAAAAATAAAAACTGTTATAGTTTGTTTAGGAATGGCAAGAATGGAAAATGTTTAGAACTACATTCTGATTATACTTTTAGTGTTGTGGATGTTCAATCGTTTGAAAATGGAAAAAGTTTTAATGGGCATTACTTTCCGTATCGTCTCTATTATAATAATAAACGTAAATACCCTAAGCGATGAAATTAAAGTTTATTCTCAGTCTACTGACAGGGCTTTCTATAGTCTTTATAAGTTGTAATGATGATGAACTTCTATCATTTGATAATAGTCTATTTAGTGATATCGAATGTGGACATGAAGGCCCAATGACACGTACCGAAGCTATTCAACTTGTTCTTAGTCGTGGTATAGGTTATGGTTACAATGGCATTGATGGTGAATCGTGTAATGTGATGGATGTGCGTAGTCAAGTGTTGGATCCTGATGGCATTAGAGCCATGAATGTTGATTTTCGCATCAATGAAGTATATTCTCCTCAGGTGTCATATAACACAGCGACAGCATATAGCCTAAATGAACTGCTCCAAAAACTTTATTTTGGTGGCGGTCTAAATGCCGAAGCTGCAATTGCTTTCAAAGGGAGTGTAAGAGGTACACTGCAGCTTTATACAAAAGCAAAAACGAACTCGTTTTATTGCCGTACTTCGGCTCTTCTCAGTGGATTTAATGCTAGTGTAGATGCTCCTTCGGTGAGTGCACTCGTCAAAGATCATCCAGAAGTGCTGACAAAGAATTTTCGTAATGCAGTTGCCCGATTGGGTGATGAACCCACAAAGATGCAGATGGACTCACTCATTAGGCAGTACGGAACACATGTTGTCACAAAATGTCAGATGGGAGGAAAGCTCGAACTTGACATCCGTTTAGAAAAGGATACTATAGCGACATTGGAACAACAACATGCTATTGCCGAAGTTTCGCTACTTAGCTTATATGACCATTCAAATTTGAGTGAGAATGACTATCGTGACCTGAAAATCATAAACTCTGGCGATAGCCATCTTACTGTGCGTGGTGGCGACACAAGAGAACTGGATTTCTCTGTGTTTAATTTTAAATGGGGAGAGAATAATGCGAAGATGGATGCTATAGGAAAGTGGATGGGCACTATTGGTATAACTGAAGACCAACAACAATATTTAGAGCTTATTGACATGCAAATGACTCCAATATGGAGATTTGTTCCCAACAAACAGGTTGCAAAAATGTTAGAGGCTCATATATTAGGAACTGCTGACGTGTTATTGGATATCTATGGTTATCAAAACTTTGTGAATACAGCATTCCATATCCCGCCACTCAATACATATCAAGGACAGGAGATTATGGAAAATCAAGTAAAGAATGTATATAATATTTTGGTCGGTGGACGTTATGTGGCAACTTATTGTAGAGAATGGGTTGACATTATTGATATAAATGAACCTGTATGGGTGGCTTATCCTGTTTATAACCAGCAGGTAAACACTGCGACAGGACTCTGTATTCATAATGGAAAGGCTTATAGAGTAGGATGGCGGTTTGGTGAGTACTATGTGGAAGAAATAGGAGAGACTGATAGCAAAACGGTATATATGACATTAGGATGCTTGTATCCCGAATCTACAGAGGGAGTGGACTATCAAGAGGGGAAATTGTGTGTAGGATATGAGTGGCCATCTTCTATAAACAAGGAAGGCAAGCTTAATACTGACAATCCCATTTATCTACCCTACAAGAAAAATGACGATTTCTATTTGCTTAAAATAGATGGAGAAGAGCAATCGGGTAACCTTAAAGGACTTCCCAACTGGATTTTTGACGAGAAACAAAACCGTATGGTGCGTAGTAAAGATTATATTTACTATTGTAATTCCCAAGAAATGGCGTATGTAGAGAATCATACTGATGTGTTAGAGTATATTGATTTACGTAGACTGACGGAGGATATTGTGATTACAAAGGATGTAACTGTCAGTCATACGACGTCTCACAAACTTACTATAGCTGACGGTGTAACCTTGACTCTTAACAATGCGGTGATTAACAATCAGATTAAATGTGAGGGTAATGCTGTAATAGAACTAGCCGATGGCTCGAAAAATAGTGTGACTGCAACAGATGTCCCTGCCATAGAATTGGGTGATAAAGGAACAACATTGATTATCTACGGAACGGATAAAAGTAGCCTTACAGTAAAATCTTCCGATGCAGCAGGTATAGGTTCTGCCTTTGCGAAAGCTTGTGGAAGTATTGCTATCTATGGCGGTGTGATCACAGCTACAGGTGGTTACCAATCTGCAGGTATAGGTAGTTCTAGGTTAGGAAAATGTGAGAATATTGACATTTTTGGTGGAATGGTATGTGCTACTGGTGGGAAGTCTGGAGGAGCAGGCATTGGTAGTGGAGCTTATGCTTCGTGTGGCGATATTGAAATTTCAAGAGCTTATGTCTATGCTAAAGGACGACAAGGAGGTATGGGTATCGGAGATGGTAATATAGGAAGGTGTGGCTATATAAGAATCTATGAAAATGTAGCAGAAGTTGTTGCTGTAGCATGTGATTTTGATAGCCCTAGCTCAATTGCTTCACACCTTGAAGCTGTAAAAATACGAGATGGAGCAAATGTGAAAGATGTTGTATATGTCAATTTGGATCAGCAAACCTCGGATATAATACTGGAACGCCATTGTCTTCTCAGTGGTACGACTAATCACAAAGTAACAATAAAGGGTGTTGCAGATGTCTTTATGGAAGATGCTCATGTCAAAAACCAATTGTGCTGTTCGGGAGATATAACAATAAGGTTAGAGGATGGTACATGCAATAGTGTTGAATGTGGAGATGATGACGAACCAGGAATAAAGGTTGACATGCTGTGCAAACTAAGAATTAAAGGTGAGGCAGGACAGCTTTCGGTAAAATCAAAGGGTACAGGTATTGGCGGTAAATCGCAAGATGTTGGTGGCGATGTGACCATTGAAAGTGGTGAAGTAAATATTGTTGCCGAAGGAGAAGGATGTGCTGGAATTGGCGCAGGAAAAGCAGGGGCTTGTAATGATATTGTAATTTCTGGTGGTACTATAACGGTAATTGGAGGCGAAGAAGCTGCGGCCATCGGAAGTGGTGCTAGAAGTGCTTGTGGGTATATAAAAATCTATGGCGGTAAGGTGATAGCAAATACAGGCGTGAAAGGAGCTGCAATAGGTACTGGAAGTGGTAGCTATTGTGCCGATATTACAATCACAGGCGGCATAGTAAATGCTACAGGTGGTACTTATGGAGCAGGTATAGGTGGTGGCGCTGATGGCTTATGTGGTAATATAAACATCTCTGGTGGTGATGTTATTGCCCAAGGTGGTGATGGTAACGATGAACAAGGAGGTGGTGTAGGTATTGGTGGTGGTTATAATTGTGAAAAGATTAATATTTCAAGTGGAAAAATTATTGCAATTGGTGGAATTAAAGGTGGCGCTGGAATTGGCAGTGGTAGTGGCGCAAACCATATATGCGGAAAGATTTCTCTTACCGGAGGTTATATCCAAGCATTAGGTCATGACGGCGGAGCAGGTATTGGTAGTAGTAATGATAATAGTAGCTGTGGAGATATTGTCATCAGGAATACTGTAGATGAGGTCTATGCTATAGCTAAACGGGGCATGAATGCTCAGGCAATAGGTGCTGGCGCAAATGGTAGTACTAGTGGTCGCATTACAATAGATGAAGATGCAAATGTCGTTAGCGATTATGAATAGAAGGTTTAGGAAATATTATTTCATAGTCCTACTTTTATGGATACTTGTCTCATGTGCTGACAATAACGTCCAGCAAGAGATTGGATGTAGAAAGGCTAACGTCACCCTACTGGTTTCCCCTTACGGATTAGGTGACAATGGCTATAATGATTGTATTGCTGATGCAGTGTTTGCCTTTTCTGAACAACATGGTACGGAAGTGCATTTATTGTTACCTGATAATGAAAAGGAGGCAGCAAGACTGTATGCTCAATACTTGGCAGATAACGAGAATAAGGACTCATCCATAATAATATTGGGAGCATCAAGTTATGAGCATATAGCAAAACAAACGTCATTGACCTTGAAAGGAAAAGGAAGTCGTGTGCTATTGGTGGACGGTAATAGTGACGAACTTCCTGATGGAGTGTTTTCATTTATAATCGACCGGTATGGAGTAAGTTATTTGGCTGGAGCCATGTCTGCGGATTTTAATGCACTGATCTTTGCTGCTGCCCCAGGATATACTACATTGGAGAGTGCAATCAAAGGCTTTGTTGATGGCCACACAACTTATCGAGACGCAAGGTGTGCATCGGAGGTAGTTTATTTGGCCGATGGTGAAGAAGGCTTCGCAATGCCCGACTCTGCCTATCGTGTTATAGCAAGGCGTATGCAACATAGTTGGATATATGACGAGATGATTTTTCCTTTACTTGGTGGGTCGGGATCTGGAGTACTTCGCTGTGTTAATGATGATGAGTTTGCTATGGCTTTGGTTGTAGGAATGGATGTGGACCAAACTGGGCGTTGTTCACGTGTTCCCTTTTCGGTGGTAATACATGTGGGAGATGTAATTTGCCAATATCTCGAAGAATGGCTCGAAGGGGAGGAATGGGCACATCGGCATATTTTGGGGTTGGCAGAAGAAACTGTGAATATTATTTTTACCCCGAACTTCTTCGATGGCTTGGATATTTGGGACGAGAGGTATGAAAATCCTGATATATTTAAGATTAGATACGAAACCTACTATGAAGAAGCATTAAAAAAAGAGAGTAATGAGAGGTACTAAGGTATATATGTGGCATGTAGTGTGCGCAATCTTTCTTGCATTGGTGTGCATTGCTTGTATGGATGACACAGCGCATATAAAAACGCATCAGTGTAAGATTGTTGTGCTGATGCAAGGACACGAGCAACAGAGGTGGAAAGAGACTGCATGCTGGGCTTTGCAGAATATAGAAATAGCGCAGAAGGATATGAATGAGCGTGTAGAACTGCAACTAGTGTTTAAGAATCAAGAAGATGAAGATGTCGAGGAATACATACAGCAATTGGTGGAAGAAGAAGAGGTGATGGCTGTAATTGGCCCTACGACTTCTGATTGTGCTATGCAAGTGGCAATGCTATTGGGTAAGAAAAAAATCCCAATGATTAGTCCCTCAGCAACTTCGGTGGAGTATCAACGGAGGTTTTCAGATGTTCCTTATATATGGAATATGGCTGAAAGTGACATAGCTCAATTGGAAGTGATATTAGCAGGAATTGCTTCACAGATCGATAGTAGTAATAAATCAGTGATGCTGCTTACGGCAGATGAAAGAGATAGTCAAGAGGGAGTGCGCAATGCATATGCAGAGTGGTTTGGATTTATTGCTGAAGAGTATGGACTGGATGTAGATGGAGTTTATCTTTATAAGTCTGTAGAAGATGTACGTGATTGTGTGCGTGATGTATGTGGTACTGATTGGCGAAAGGCAAATAAGGCGTTGCTGTTTAATCCTTCAAGTGATGCTATAGCATTAGCCTTTGATGAGGAAATTGGGGTAATGAAATCAGAATTGCAAAACAGACAATATCTCTATATACCTCAGTTGTATTGCTCTGATGCATTCGTTTCTGATGAAGTGGCCGAAAAGGTTACTCATGCAACTTATGAAGGAGTGGATTTATATGCTTTGCCTACGTCGGGTTACTTGCAGGCCTACAAACAGAGATTTGGACGAGATCCCTTGAATGGAGAAGCTCAATTCTATGATGCAATATGCTTAGTCGCTTATGGAACAGCTCGTTCACTTTATTCTGGAGAATCATTAAACGAAGCCATTCTTTCTGTAGTAGACGGACGAGATGGTAAGGGTGATAGTTGGTTGCCAGCAGATATGGATGCCAACTTCAGAGACTTGCAGCAAGGAGTTTGTCCTGATATAGATGGTGTAAGCAGTACGTGGACATTTGATAAACAAACACATGCTTCGGTCATAGGGTCTACATTTCGTCGTTGGCGACTTTATGATGGATGTTTCTTAACCACAGAATATGTCAGTACTGATGGCGGTGGACGTACGTCTTCTTCGAAGGCAATGTGGGAATGGACGGCATCGACAATAAAAACATTTGAAGCAGAGGATACAAACGACTTAACTTATCCAATATTGAATGAACGATGGGCGCTACTCGTTGCTGCTTCTGAGGGATGGAGTAATTATCGTTTTCAAGCTGATGTATTTGCAATGTATAAGTTGTTGAAAGTATATGGTTATGAAGATGATCATATCGTGATGATTGCAGAAGATGATATTGCAACACATGAATACAATATCTATCCAAATGCTTTGTTTATCAGTCATGATGGAGAGAATGTCTATGAACAATCAGGAATAGATTATAGGTTAAGTGAAATACATCCATCTGATATTGGAGACATACTGCAAGGACGTTCATCTGAAAATCTCTCTCATGTGTTAAGTCCTAAAGAAGATGATAATGTCTTTGTCTTTTGGAGCGGACATGGTGGTGTGGGAAGTCTGAACTTTGGCAAAGGACGTTCTGTGTCATATCAACAAATGAGAAACATGATTGAGAATACTCCCCATCGTAAACTACTCTTTGTTATTGAAGCGTGCTATAGTGGTGGTTTAGGAGATGCATGTATAGGAATTCCAGGTTCACTTTTTATTACAGCGGCTGGCCCATATGAAACAAGTCATGCTTCGGTTTGGAATGAGGAACTTGGCGTATATCTAACAAATGGCTTTACGCGTGGATTTCAAGACGCAATCGATGAGAATCCTAGTACTTTGATTCGTGATCTTTATTACTCTCTTGCTCGCAATACAGCAGGGTCGCATGTTCAGATATATAATATTCTAAATTACGGAAATATCTATAAGGAGAATATGCGCGAGTTCTTGGAGTAGGGTGAAGTTTTAGTCTTTGAAGAATAGGCGAAGACGTGCTGAGGAGGTCTCATCCTTGCCCTTTTCCCGCCCAATCCCCAAGCCAATCAAAAAGAACGCAGCCACGGGCGATTAGGATTTTTCAAGAAGTAAGCGGAAAGTGGGTTTTGAGTCAATAAGTTTTTGAGTTTTAAAAGTCCGTACTTCCGATTTCTTAGGCGTGTAAGCAAAACATGGCATTCGCCTATCAATATGCCACAAAAATTTTGTACAGGATTTCCTCGCGTTTCGTGAAATAGTAAAGGGCTTGCCATGCGGCAAGCCCTTAATTGTTGGTATGGGTTGGCGGGGTTAGTCAATCAAACCACGATTGCGGAGCAGAGCGGTGGGGTTGGGCTCGGCACCGCGGAAGCGCTTGTAGAGGGTCATAGGCTCTTCGCTACCACCCATCTCAAGGATGTTCTTGCGGAAGCTGCGGCCTGTGGCCTCGTCGAAGATGCCGTTCTCACGGAAAGCTTCGAAGCCGTCAGCGTCGAGCACCTCGGCCCACAGGTAGCTATAGTAACCTACGGCATAGCCACCGCTGAACACATGGTTGAAGTAGGGACCACGGTAGCGGAAGGCAATCTGGGGAAGGAGCCCGATCTTGTCGGCTACAGACTGCTCGAAGGTGTTGGCCTCAAAGTCGGTGTAGTCGTTGAGCATGTGGAACTCCATATCGAGCAGTGCAGCACCTACGAGCTCCATGGTCTCGAAGCCTGAGTTGAATGATGAGGCTGCCTGCATCTTGGCAATGAGCTCGTCGGTGATGGGCTCGCCTGTCTCGTAGTGGAGGGCGTACATCTTGAGCACCTCTGGCTCGATAGCCCAGTGCTCCATGATCTGTGAGGGGAGCTCTACGAAGTCGCGGGCTACGCTGGTGCCGCTCACTGAGGGGTACTGGGTCTGTGTGAGGAAGCCGTGGAGGGCGTGACCGAGCTCGTGGAAGAGGGTGCGGGTCTCGTCAATAGTGAGCAGTGAGGGGGTGTCGGCTGTGGGACGGGTAAAGTTGCCCACATTGACAATCATGGGGCGCTGGTTCTCACCGTCGATGTTTGATGCGTCCACAATATTGTTCATCCATGCACCGGCACGCTTGGTGGCGCGGGGGAAGTAGTCGGTGTAGAAGAGGGCCAGGTGTGAGCCGTCGGCATCGAGTACCTCGAAGGTCTCTACTTCGGGGTGGTAGGTGTCGAGTCCTTCAACCTTTTGGAACTTCATGCCAAAGAGCTTCTCTGATACCATAAAGGCACCCTTGCGCACATTGTCAAGTGAGAAGTAGGGGCGCAGCTCGCTCTCGCTGAGGGCATACTTGGCCTCGCGCAGCTTCTCGGTGTAGTACCACCAGTCCCATGCCTCGAGCTTCTCGCCCTTGCCCTCGGCATCCATCATCTTCTGCAGCTCGGCAGCCTCGGCCTGGGCTTTGGGGAGTGCGGCATTCCAGATGGTCATGAGGAGATTGTAAGCGGCTTCGGGGGTCTTGGCCATCTTGTCCTCGAGTTGGAACTCGGCGAAGGTGTCGTAGCCGAAGAGCTGTGCCTTCTGCTGGCGGAGCTTGAGGATGCGTGCGATGACCTCCTTGTTGTCGTTCTCATTGTTGTTGTCGCCACGGTTGATGTAGCCGAGATACATCTGCTTGCGCAGCTCGCGGTTGTCAGCATACTGGAGGAAGGGGATCCAGCTGGGCTTGTGCAAGGTGAAGAGGTAGCCCTCCTTGCCTGCAGCCTGTGCGGCTTCGCGGGCAGCGATGATAGAACTCTGGGGCAGACCGGCAAGGTCTTTCTCGTCGGTGATGACGAGTTCGAAGGCGTTGGTCTCGGCCAAGGCGTTCTCGCCAAACTCGATGCTGGCGAGTGAGAGCTGCTTCTCGATCTCCATGAGCTGGGCCTTCTTGTCGGCATCGA